>NZ_JBHWGV010000164.1:0-16858 GCF_042732955.1 Kitasatospora sp. NPDC059747
GGGGGGGGGGGGGGGGGGGGGGGGGCGGCGGGCCCCTCACCATATTCGGGCAATAATATCCATACAACCACATCTAACTATTTTTATTTTTTATTTCTGTTCGCTGAAAGTCGTCACCCGTCCGCCGTCACCCGTCGCCCGCCCTGATCCTCCGCCAAACCGCCAGGTAGGCTGCCCCGGCTACGTCCGTTTCCCCCTCCCGCCTCACGGCCCACCGAACGACGAGGAGCCACCCGGTGCCCGAGCTGCCACCCCCGATCACCGTCGTCGGGATCGGGGCCGACGGCTGGCCCGGCCTCGCCGCCACCTCCCGCGCCGCCCTCCACGCGGCCGAGGTCGTCATCGGCGGCCCCCGGCAGCTGGACCTCCTCCCCCACGACGAGGTGCCCGCCGACCGCGTCCCCTGGCCGTCCCCGCTGCGCCCCGCCGTCCCCGGGCTGCTCGCCGCCCACACCGGCCGCCGCATCGCCGTCCTCGCCAGCGGCGACCCGATGTTCTACGGCATCGGCCGCACCCTCGCCGAGACGGTCGGCGCCGAACGCCTCCGCGTCCTGCCCCACCCCTCCTCCGTCTCCCACGCGTGCGCCCGCCTCGGCTGGCCCCTGGAGGCCACCGAGGTGGTCAGCCTCGTCGGCCGCCCGCTGGACACCCTCGCCCTGGCCCTCCACTCCGGCCGCCGCCTGCTCGTGCTCAGCGCCGACGCCGCCACCCCGGCGGCCGTCGCCGCGCTGCTCACCGCCCGCGGTTACGGCGACGCCCGCCTCCGGGTGCTCGAACAGCTCGGCTCCCCCGCCGAACGGCACCTCGACGGCCCGGCGGACGGCTGGCCGCACCCGCCCGGCGACCCGCTGAACGTCATCGCGGTCGACCTCGGCGCCGGGCCCCGCACCTCCCTCGTCCCCGGCCTGCCCGACGCCGCGTACGAGAGCGACGGCCAGCTCACCAAGCGCCACGTCCGCGCCGCGACCCTCGCCGCCCTCGCGCCCGCCCCCGGCGAGCTGCTCTGGGACGTCGGCGGCGGCTCCGGCTCGATCGCCATCGAGTGGCTGCGCGCCCACCGCGACTGCCAGGCCGTCACCGTCGAGCGCGACCCCGTCCGGGCCGGGCGCATCACCCGCAACGCCGCCGCGCTGGGCGTCCCCCGGCTGCGCGTCGTCACCGGCCGGGCTCCTGCCGCACTCGCGGAACTCCCCACCCCCGACGCCGTGTTCATCGGCGGCGGCCTCACCGCTCCCGGCCTGCTGGAGAGTTGCTGGGCCGCCCTGGCGCCCGGCGGCCGGCTGGTCGCCAACACGGTGACACTGGAATCCGAGGCGCTGCTCACCGACTGGTACCGGCGCCACGGCGGCGAGCTCGTCAAGCTCGCCGTCGCCCACGCCGTCCCGGTCGGCGGGTTCACCGGATGGCGGCAGGCCATGCCGGTCACCCAGTGGTCCGCCGTCAAGCCCAACACCCCCCAGGAGGACGCCTCGTGACCGTCTACTTCATCGGAGCCGGCCCGGGCGCCGCCGACCTGATCACCCTGCGCGGCCAGCGGATCCTCGCCCGCGCCGAGGTCTGCCTCTACGCCGGCAGCCTGGTGCCGCGCGAGCTCCTCGACGAGTGCCCGGCCGATGCCCGGCTGATCGACACCGCCCAGCTCAACCTCGACCAGATCGTCACCGAGCTGGTCCGCGCCCACGAGGCCGGGCAGGACGTGGCCCGCCTGCACTCCGGCGACCCGTCCGTCTTCTCCGCGGTCGCCGAGCAGATGCGCCGCCTCGACGCGGCCGGCGTCCCGTACGAGGTGGTCCCGGGCGTGCCGGCCTTCGCGGCCGCGGCGGCCGCGCTGAAGCGGGAGCTGACCGTGCCGACGGTCGGCCAGACCGTCATCCTCACCCGGATCGCCAAGCGCGCCACGCCCATGCCGGAGGGCGAGGACCTGGCGACCCTCGGGCGCAGCGGCGCCCTGCTGGTGCTGCACCTGGCCGCCGGCTACATCGACGACGTCGTCGAGCAGCTGCTTCCGCACTACGGCGCCGAATGCCCCGCCGCCGTCGTCGCGATGGCCAGCCGCCCGGACGAACTGGTGCTGCGCGGCACGCTCGCCGACATCGCGGAGCAGGTGAAGGCGGCCGGCGTGGTCCGCACCGCGGTGATCATCGTCGGACGGACCCTCGCCGCCGAGCAGTTCCGCGACAGCCACCTCTACTCGGCGGACCGCGAGCGCCCGCACGAGCCCTGCGGGGCGTGACCCGGTGGTCCGCCACGTCCTGATCCTCGGCGGCACGACCGAGGGCCGGTCCCTCGCCGCCGTACTCGCCGGGGACCCGCACCTGCGCGTGACCAGTTCGCTGGCCGGCCGGGTGGCTCAACCCCGGCTCCCCGTGGGGGAGGTGAGGATCGGCGGCTTCGGCGGTCCGGACGGCCTGGCGGCCTGGCTGCGCGCCGAGCGCGTGGCCGCCGTGGTGGACGCCACCCACCCGTTCGCCGCCGGCATGTCCCGCAACGCCGCCCTCGCGGCCGCCGCCACCGGCGTGCCGCTGCTGGCGCTGCGACGGCCCGGCTGGTCACCGGCCGACGGCGACCGCTGGCACCCCGTCCCCTCGCTCGCCGCGGCGGCCGAGGCCTTGCCCGCCCTCGGGCGGCGGGTGTTCCTCACCACCGGGCGGCAGGGCATCGGCACCTTCGCGCACCTCGACGGACTGCACTTCGTGGCCCGCTCGGTCGACCCGCCCGAGCCGCCGTTGCCGCCCTCGCTCGAAGTCCTGCTGGACCGGGGCCCGTTCACGCTGGACGGCGAACGCGCGCTGCTGCGCGAACACCGGATCGACGTCCTCGTCACCAAGGACAGCGGCGGCGCGGCCACCGCCCCCAAGCTCACCGCCGCGCGCGAACTCGGCCTGCCCGTGGTCGTCGTGGAGCGCCCGCCGCTGCCCGACGGCGTCCCGGTCGCGCCGGACGTCCCGGGCGCGGTCCGCTGGCTGGCCACGACGGCCGGTTCCTTGGGCGAACTCGCCTAGTCTGCTGGCATGTCCGGTCGGCCTGCTCGGGAACTCGCGTGCGCCGCAGCATCGTTGGACACCCCGGGCCGCTGTGGCGGAGAGGTCCGCCCACTTCGCCGGATCCCCGTCCCCATTGATCGACGAGCGCCGCCCGCCGAACGGGAAGGACCACGGAACCACGCATGCGGACCCGCCAGAAGGAGCGCGACACCCCGGGCCCCTCGGCCCCCTGGAACGAGATCACGCCCGGGCTCTGGATGGGCGGGCACTACTGGACCCCACCCGGCGGTGATCTCGAACTCGCCATCGTGGGATACGAGTTCGACGTCGTCGTCAGCTTGTTCACGCTGCCGGGACACGGGCCCGCCCCGCACGTGGAGCACGTCGTCCGGGCGGTGCCGGACGACGTGCTCTCCGCCGCCCAGATCCGGGCCGTCCAGGACGCGGTCGCGCTCACCGCGCAGGCCGTCCGCCGGGGCCGCCGGACCCTCGTGCGCTGCCACTCCGGCTACAACCGCTCCGGCCTCGTGGTGGCGGGCGCCCTCGCGCTCCTCGGGCACGACACCGACCGGGCCATCGGACTGGTCCGGGAACGGCGTTCGCCCTGGGCACTGAACAACCCGGTGTTCGTGGAGTACCTGAACACCGGGTTGGACGTGGCCCTGCTGCTGTCCGGCCTCGACGGGGCGATCCCCTGACGGACGGTCAGGGGATCGACGCCGGCCGTCAGATGTCGCGGAAGGTCTCGATCTGCGCGCCGATCGAGTTGAGGCGCTCGGCGAGGTCCTCGTAACCGCGGTTGATGACGTAGACGTTGCGCAGCACGGAGGTGCCCTGCGCGGCGAGCATCGCGAGGAGGATGACCACCGCGGGCCGCAGCGCGGGCGGGCACATCATCTCGGCGGCGCGCCAGCGGGTCGGGCCCTGGACGAGGACGCGGTGCGGGTCGAGGAGCTTGACGTCCGCGCCGAGCCTGGTCAGCTCGGTGAGGTAGATCGCGCGGTTGTCGTAGACCCAGTCGTGGATCATCGTCGTGCCGTGCGCCGCCGCGGCGATCGCGGCGAAGAACGGCACGTTGTCGATGTTGATGCCCGGGAACGGCATCGGGTGGATGGTGTCGATCGGCGCGGTCAGCTTGGACGGGCGCACGGTGAGGTCGACCAGCCGGGTGTGACCGTTGTGGGCCCGGTACTCCGGGGTCCGGTCATAGTCCAGGCCCATGCCCTCCAGCACGGCGAGCTCGATCTCCAGGAACTCGATCGGCACCCGGCGGATCGTCAGCTCGGAGGAGGTGACGACGGCGGCGGCGAGCAGGCTCATCGCCTCCACCGGGTCCTCGGCCGGGGTGTAGTCGACGTCGCAGGTGATCTCCGGGACGCCGTGCACGGTGAGGGTGGTGGTGCCGATGCCCTCGATCTTCACGCCGAGCTTCTCCAGGAAGAAGCACAGGTCCTGGACCATGTAGTTGGGCGAGGCGTTGCGGATGACGCTCACGCCGTCGTGGCGGGCCGCGGCCAGCAGCGCGTTCTCGGTGACGGTGTCCCCGCGCTCGGTCAGCACGATCGGACGGTCCAGCGGGACGCCCGGCTCGACCGAGGCGTGGTAGGCGCCGCCGGTGGTGGCGACCTCCAGGCCGAAGCGGCGCAGCGCGGTCAGGTGCGGCTGGACGGTGCGGGTGCCGAGGTCGCAGCCGCCCGCGTACGGGATGGCGAAGTGCTCGGCGCGGTGCATCAGCGGGCCGAGGAACATCAGCACGCTGCGGGTGCGGCGGGCGGCCTCGACGTCCATCGCGGCGAGGTCGAGCTCGGCCGGCGGGGTGAGTTCGAGGTCGCGGCCCTCGTTGATCCAGCGGCTCTTGACGCCGATGCTGGTGAGGACCTCGAGGATGCGGTAGACCTCCTCGATCCGGGCGACGCTGCGGATCGTGGTGCGGCCGGTGGTGAGGAGCGAGGCGCAGAGGATCGCGACGCAGGCGTTCTTGCTGCTGCGGACGTCGATCGCGCCGGAGAGGCGGGTGCCGCCGGCGACGCGCAGGTGCATCGGGCCGGAGTAGCCGAGGGAGACGATCTCGCTGTCGAGGGCTTCGCCGATGCGGGCGATCATCTCAAGGCTGACGTTCTGCTTGCCCTGTTCGATGCGGTTGACCGCGCTCTGGCTGGTGCCGAGGGCCTCGCCGAGCTGCGCCTGGGACCAGCCGCGGTGCTGGCGCGCGGTACGGATGAGGGTGCCGATACGGGTGAGGTAGTCGCCTGTCACCCGGCAGACCATATCTCACGCTTGAGATGGCGACAGAATCAGGGGGCGAATCCTTGCTCCATTTGTCCGTTTCTCGCCCCGTATGGGCGTCAGATCTTCACATCACCATGAGATATTGCTGAGCTTTCCACGCATTCCCGGGAGTTCACCCGACTGAACCCGTGGGGCCCGGGAAGTACGGCCGCCGCGCCTCACGGCCCGAGCGGTTCCGCCCGTCCGACGATGGTGCCCGCGCGGTCGATGCAGATGACGTCCACCGCCACCGGGGAGCCGACGAGCACGCCGAGCGCCGTCGCCCGGGCCGCCTCGGCGACCAGGTCCCCCAGCGGCACGCCCGCCGCCCGGCACAACTGCACCGCCTCCAGGCCGGTGTTGGCGGCGGCCACCGCCGCGGCCAGGGCCTCGTCCGCGCCGCCGCGCCGGGCCAGGTCCGCGAGGTATCCCTTGTCCACCTGCGAGCGCGCCGAGTGCAGGTCGAGGTGGCCGGCCGCGAGCTTGGACAGCTTGGCGAAGCCGCCCGCGATGGTCAGCCTCGGCACCGGGTGGCGCTTGAGGTACTTGAGGACGGCGCCGGCGAAGTCGCCCATGTCGAGCAGCGCGTCCTCGGGCAGTCCGTGCACGGCGACCGCGACCTTCTCCGACGTCGAGCCGGTGCACCCCGCCACGTGCGTGCGGCCCGCCGCGCGCGCCACGTCCACGCCGCGGCGGATCGAGTCGATCCAGGCCGAGCAGGAGTAGGGGACGACGATGCCGGTCGTGCCCAGGATGGACAGGCCGCCGAGGATCCCGAGGCGGGGGTTCCAGGTGGAGCGGGCGATCTCCTCGCCGTGGTCGACGGAGACCTCGACGACGACGTCCCCCGTCCCACCGTGCTCGGCGGCCACCTCGGCGACGGCGTCGCGGATCATCTGCCTCGGCACCGGGTTGATGGCGGGCTCGCCGACGGCCAGCGGCAGACCGGCCTTGGTGACCGTCCCGACCCCCGGACCGGCCCGGAACACCACCCCGGCGCCGGGCTCGCCGGCCCGCACCGTCGCACGGATGAGGGCGCCGTGCGTCACATCGGGGTCGTCGCCGGCGTCCTTGACCACGCCGGCCATGGCGCTCGGACCGTCCGGACCGTCCGGGGCGCCCGGGTGCCGGCCGGGGGCGGCCGAGCCGCTCGCCGGCCCGAGCTCCTCCGCGGCCAGGGCGAACGCGGGCTGCTGCCCCTTGGGGAGGGTGATGGTCACCGGGTCCGGGAACTCACCGGTGAGCAGCGCCGTGTACGCGGCCTTGGCGGCGGCGGTGGCGCAGGCGCCCGTCGTCCAGCCGTGCCGCAGGCCGCTGCTCTTCAGCTGCCCGGCCCGGCCTCCCGGTTCGGCCACGTCCGCCTCGCTCGCTGTCTCGGTCGCCGTCATGGCCGCTGCTCCCGTCGCCGCACCGATTGCTGCACGGGCCGCCGTCCCCGGCCGCGCCACCGGTCATCACTCCGGCCGCCGCCCCGGGACGGCCGCAACGGCCTCCGGTGCCGATTTTCCCCCATGGACCCGGCCGGACGGTGACCGGGGCCCTCGGCCGACGTGGGTGAGGGTACGGGCGGACGTGCGGGCGGACGTGGGGGCGGACGTGCGGGCGGGGATGCGGGCGGGGGTACGGGCGGGGGCCGGTGGGAGCGGTGGGAATGGCCGCCTCTCGTTACCGAGAAGTTCTCTGCACGGGTCTCGAAACCGCCGCCTACCAGTGAGTAATCTGTCGCTCCGCCAGATGCGGGTTCATGACACGAGGCCCGGGACCGGTGCGACCGGCCGGGTCATCAGAATGCGGGGTTTTCGTGGCAGGGATGAGTCGGCGTACGTTCGTGACGGGTACGTCGGTGGCCGCCGCCTGGGCGGCCCTTTCGCTGGGCGGCGCGCAGTTCGCGTCGGCGGCGGCGCGCGACCGGGCGCTGGCGGCCACCGCCGCGAGAGCCGTCCGGGTGACCGGGACC
The DNA here is from genome assembly GCF_042732955.1 of Kitasatospora sp. NPDC059747. Classification (NCBI taxonomy): domain Bacteria; kingdom Bacillati; phylum Actinomycetota; class Actinomycetes; order Kitasatosporales; family Streptomycetaceae; genus Kitasatospora; species Kitasatospora sp. NPDC059747. Next base: position 7,210 of record NZ_JBHWGV010000164.1, read on the forward strand.
ACGCTCGACCAGGTGGCGACGCCGGTCGGCAACGGCTCCTACAAGCGGCTGACGGCCGGGCCGGGCTGGCCGCTGGTCGTCCGCGGGGACATCGCGGCCCCGGGCAGCGGGCGCGACGACCGCCGCACCGGGCTGGCCAGCTTCGTCCAGTTCTCCGACCTGCACCTGGTCGACACCGAGTCGCCGTTCCGCTTCGAGTACCTCGCCAAGTTCCTCGGCGCGGCGCACCGGCCGCACGAGACGCTGAACGCCCGCGGTGTCTCGGCCCTCGTCGAGCGCGTCAACTCGCTCGCCGGCGGCCCCTACACCGGGATGCCGTTCAGCCTGGTGATGGCCACCGGCGACAACACCGACAACCACGAGCACGCCGAACTCGACTGGTACCTCACGGTGATGGGCGGCGGACGCCTCGCCCAGAACACCGGCGACCCGAACCGCTACGAGGGCGTGCAGAACTCCGGCAGCTCCGCCTACTGGAACCCCGAACTGTCCTTCCAGGACGGCTACAAGGCGAAGGGCTTCCCGCAGATACCCGGCTTCCTGTCGGCCGCCGGCCGCCCCTTCGACGCCCCCGGCCTGCGCACGCCCTGGTACACGACGGTCGGCAACCACGATGACAGCCTTGAGGGTTCGCTCCCGGACCTCGGCCTGCTGAACGACCTCTACACCGGCCGGTACAAGCTGGAGGGCTGCGACGACGCCGAGGCCGGCCGCCTGACGGAGGCCCTGCGGCACGACCCGGCGAGCGCCGCGCTGCTGCTCGGCAAGCTGCTGGCGACCGGCGACGCGGTGCGCGAGATCACCCCAGACGAGCGCCGACGGCCGTTCACGCTCAAGGAGTTCGCGAAGGCCCACCTCGACCCGGCGGTCACCGGCGCGGGCCCGCACGGGCACGGCTTCACCTCGGACATGGTGAACAGCGGCAAGCTCTTCTACACCTTCCGCATCTCGGAGAAGGTCCTCGGCATCAGCCTGGACACCACCAACCAGGCCGGATTCGCGGACGGTTCGATCGGCACCGCCCAACTGCGCTGGCTGGAGCAGCAGCTGAAGGCGCACAGCGGGCACTGGTACGACGGCAACGGGCGCAAGGTGACGGGCGGCAGCGCCGACGACCTGATCCTGATCTTCAGCCACCACACCAGCGGCACCATGGGCAACCTGCTGCCCGACCCGCGCAACATCTTCGAGAAGCGGCACGACGGCAACGAACTGGTGGCGCTGCTCCAGCGCTACCCCAACGTCGTCGCGTGGGTGAACGGGCACACCCACAGGAACCAGATCACGGCGCACGGGCACGCGGTGCCGGAGCGCGCGTTCTGGGAGATCAACACCGCCTCCCACATCGACTACCCGCAGCACGGCCGGATCATCGAGATCGCGGACAACGGGGACGGCACGCTCTCCCTGTTCACGACGCTGATCGAGTCCGACGCCCCGTACGGGACGGACTTCGGCAGCACGTCGGACGCGAACCTGGCCGCGCTCTACCGCGAGCTGTCCTACAACGACCCGTACGGGCGGCCGGCCGCGCTGCTCGGCGCGGGGCAGGACCACAACACGGAGCTGCTGATCACCAAGCCGACTCGGTGACTGGGGCGGCCGGCGGTCAGCGGCTGACGGCTGACGGCTGACGGCTGACGGCTGACGAGTAACAGATAACAGCTGACAGATAACGAAATCTGTCAGCTGTTATCTGTCAGCCGTTCTCCGCTACTCCGGGTACCGCCGCGGCGTCCAGACGACCTCGACGCCGGCCCCGCGCTCGACGGCCCGCGTCTGCGAGGAGCCGATCAGCAGGATCGTCCGCATGTCGACGAGCGCCGGGTCCAGCTCGCCGAGCCGCACGATCCGGACCCGCTCGGTCGGGCCGCCGACATCGCGCGCCATCACGACGGGCGTCTCCGGCGCGCGGTACTCCAGGAGGAGGTCCCGGGCCAGGCCGACCTGCGTCGTCCGCGACTTGGACCCCGGGTTGTACAGCGCGAGCACCAGGTCCGCCTCCGCCGCCGCGCGCAGGCGGCGGGCCACCGCGTCCCACGGCTTGAGCCGGTCCGACAGCGAGACGACCGCGTAGTCGTGCCCCAGCGGGGCACCCGCCCGGGACGCGGCCGCGTGCGCCGCGGTCATCCCGGGCAGGACCCGCACCGGCACGTCCCGGTAGGCCTCCTCGCAGGCGACCTCCAGCACCGCCGTCGCCATCGCGAAGACGCCCGGGTCGCCCGAGGACACCACGCAGACCCGCCGTCCGCGCCGGGCCAGGTCGAGGGCGAACTCGGCGCGCTCGGACTCCACCTTGTTGTCCGAGCCGTGCCGCACCTGCCCCGGCCGCTCCGGCACCCGGGCCAGGTAGGTGGTGTAGCCGACCAGGTCGGTGGCCTCGGCCAGCGCGCCGCGCGCCTCCGGGGTGAGCCACAGCGGCCCGGCCGGCCCGGTGCCGACGACGGTCACGCTGCCGGCCCCCTCCGCCGTCCGCACGACCGGCTCCAGCGGGGCGACCTTGCTCGGCAGGACCGCCACCGAGAAGTACGGCACCGTCTCCCCGTCGATCTCGGCGAGGGGCGCGATCCGCTCCCCCTCCATGAACGCGCGCTCGACGTACTGCGCGTCCTCCAGTCGGCCCGCCCGCTCCAGCGCGCGGCGGACGGCCGGGAAGGTGCGCCCGAGCTTCATGATCACGGCCGAGTCCGCGGCCGCGATCCGCGCCGCCAGCTCCTCCTCGGGCAGCGTGCCGGGGATGACCGTCAGGGTCTCCTCGGCCTCCGTCAACGGCTGGCCGAGCCGGGCGGCCGCCGCGCTGACGGAGGTCACGCCCGGCACCACCTCGGTCGGGTAGCGGTGCGCGAGCCGCTTGTGCATGTGCTGGTAGGAGCCGTAGAACAGCGGGTCGCCCTCGGCGAGCACGACGACGTCGCGCCCGGCGTCCAGGTGGGCGGCCAGCCGGGCGGCGGCCTCCTCGTAGAAGTCGTCCAGCGCGCCCCGGTAGCCGCCCGGGTGATCGGTGGTCTCGACCGTGATCGGGTAGACCAGCTTCTCCTCGATCTGACCACCCGTCAGGTACCGCTCGGCGATCGAGCGCGCGATGGACCGCCCGTGCCGGGCGCTGTGGTACGCCACGACGTCGGCCTTGCCGATGAGTTCGGCGGCGCGGACGGTCACCAGCGACGGGTCGCCCGGCCCGAGCCCGACTCCGTAGAGCCGTCCGGTCGAGGCAACGTTCTGACGGTTCTGACGGTCCGTCACTCTTCTTCGCTCGCAATCGCGTTGATGGCGGCGGCGGCCATCGCGCTGCCACCGCGGCGGCCGCGCACCACCAGGTGCTCCAGGCCGGACGGGTGCTCGGCCAGGGCCTGCTTGGACTCGGCGGCGCCGATGAAGCCGACCGGCACGCCGATCACCGCGGCCGGGCGCGGTGCGCCCGCCTCGATCATCTCCAGGAGCCGGAAGAGCGAGGTCGGCGCGTTGCCGACGGCCACCACGGCTCCTTCCAGGCGGGGCAGCCACAGCTCCATGGCGGCGGCGCTGCGGGTGTTGCCCATCGTGCGCGCCAGTTCGGGGACCGACGGGTCGGTGAGGGTGCAGACGACCTCGTTGTCGGCCGGCAGCCGCTTGCGGGTCACGCCGCTCGCGACCATGTTGACGTCGCACAGGATCGGCGCACCGGCGTGCAGCGCGGCGCGCGCGGAGGCGACCACGCCGGGCGAGTACACCAGGTCCTCGACCAGGTCGACCATCCCGCAGGCGTGGATCATCCGCACCGCGACCTGGGAGACGTCCGCCGGCAGGGCGGCCAGGTCGGCCTCCGCGCGGATGGTGGCAAAGGACTGGCGGTAGATGGACGCGCCGTCCTTCTCGTACTCGATCACTTCGTGGTCCTCCTGGCCTCGGCGACCGCCTCGGCCATCTCCTCGTTCGTCACATCCACGGCGGAAACCTCCATCGCGGAAACGTCCACGGCGGGAACCTCCACGGCGGAAGCCTCCATCGCAGAACCCTCCCTCGCGGAAACATCCACGACGGAAACATCCAAAGCGGAAGCCCGCGCGTCCGCGCCGACCGCCGGGCCGTTCACCGTCACCTGGTAGCCCTGCCCGGTGGCGAGCACGTCCACCCACCGCCCGGCCGGGTGGCCGCAGCGCCGTTCACAGCCCGACCAGTGCACGGGCAGCCCGCCGGCGGCCGCCGCGTCCAGGGCCCGCGCCGCGTCCGCCCGCACGTCGGCGAGCGACTTGGCGCACCCGGGCAGCCCGGTACAGGCGGAGGCCCGCTCCCAGGGCGAGCCGGGCAGCGTCCGGAACCCGGCCTCGGCGAGGCCGGCCAGCCGCTGGGCCGGGGCCCCCGGCAGGACGGCTCCGCGCCAGGGCGTCAGGCGCAGTTCACCGGCGGAGGCCGCGACCAGCGCGCGCCACTGCGCCGCGCTCGCCCGTCCGAAGCGCAGGCCCACCGACAGTCCGCCGGGCAGCGTGCCGACGACGGGGGCGGTCCCGGCGAGCGCGGGCAGCGGTACGGTGCCGGCCGGCAGCAGGTCCGGGACTTCGCGCAGGTGCCAGGCCTTGCGTCCGCCCGCGCGCAGCGCGTCCAGGAAGGACCGGGCCGCGTCCAGCACGGCCGTCACTTCCCGCCCGGCCTCGACCGGGTGTCCGGAGGCGTCGCGCCCGAGGCGCAGCAGGCGGCGGCCGTCCGGGCCTGCGATCAATGTCACATCGGCGTCGAGCGCGGCGACGTCGCCGCGGCCGTCGTCCAGCGCGAACAGGAACTTGCCGGAGAGTCCGGCCGCCCAGTCGCTCGCGCACAGCCGCGCGTCCAGTTCCCGCACCCAGGCCTGCACGTCTGCGGCCGATCGGGCGTCGAGGCCGGCGAGCGGCGAGGCGACGATGTTGCGCACCCGCTCGTGGGTGTCGGAGGGCAGCAGCCCGACGGCGCGCAGCCGTTCGGCGAGGTCCGCCGCGCAGTGCGGAGCCAGGCCCCGGAGTTGGACGTTGCCGCGGGAGGTGGTCTCCAGTGCGCCGTCGCCGAGGGCCTCGGCCGCGTCGGCCAGCGCGAGTGCCTGACGATCCGTCAGGAGGCCGCCGGGCAGGCGGACCCGGGCCAGGGCGCCGTCGTCGGCCGCATGCAGACGAAGCGCCCCTGGACAGGCGTCCGCGCGCCCCCGGTCGGGCACCGCGGCGCCCGGCGGGGTGGCGTCGGGTGTCGGTGGCATGGCGGCGAGCATACAGATGATCCGATCGGTTGCCTCCGTCCGCTGCATCACACTCGGGATCACACTCGGGATCACACTCCGGCTCCCGGTGCGCGCCTCACGCTCGCCCTGCCACCGCACACCCCGGCACGCGCCGCCCACGCCCGACCGCACGCCCCTGCCGCACGCCCGCACCCCCACGGCCACCCCGTCCCCACGCCGCCCCCGCACCTCCCCCGCGCCCGCACCGACACCGGGCAGGTCGAAACTCGCTCTCCCCCAGGTCAGCCACACCCCGTACGATGCTGGCGGGCGGTCCCCGCGGACCGCCCGACGCCAGCGACGGCGCAGGGGAGGAAACCGGTGCAAGCCCGGTGCGGTCCCGCCACTGTGACCGCGGCTCACCGGGACACCCGGTGGCCGCGGGAGCCAGGAACTCCCGCCGTCCTCCACCGGCCCGGGGCGCGGACCCCGAGGAAGGCAGAAATGCACCACCGCTGTCGCATGCCCGCGCCCGCGTCCCCGGCCACCACCGAGGCCGTCCGGGCCGCCGCCGTTTCGGCCGCCCCGGCCACCACCGAGGCCGGGAGGGCCTACGCATGATCCTGCTGCTGTCGACGTCCGACACCGACCTGCTCAGCGCCCGCGCCTCGGCCGGCCCCGTCCCGTACCGGCTCGGCAACCCCGCCCGGCTGTCCCCCGAGGACCTGCCGGAGCTGCTGGACGGCACCGAGCTCGTGGTGGTCCGCCTGCTCGGCGGGCGCCGCGCCTGGCAGGAGGGCCTCGACGCGCTGCTGGCGGGCCCGCGCCCGGTGATCGTCCTGACCGGCGAACAGGCCCCCGACGCCCAGCTGATGGAGCTGTCCACCGTCCCGGCCGGCATCGCCGCCGAGGCGCACGCCTACCTCGCCCACGGCGGCGCGGCCAACCTGGCCGAGCTGGGCGCGTTCCTCTCCGACACCGTGCTGCTCACCGGCCACGGCTTCGCCCCGCCCGCCTCCGCCCCGGCCTGGGGTCCGCTGGAGCGCGAGGCCGCGACCGCGACCACCGCCGGCGAGGGCGACGACGCCCGCCCGACGGTCGCCGTGCTCTACTACCGCGCCCACCACATGAGCGGGAACACCGCCTTCGTCGAGACCCTGTGCCGGGCGATCGAGGACAAGGGCGCCCGCGCGGAGGCCTACTACTGCGCCTCGCTGCGCGGCGCCGAGCCCGAGCTGCTGGCCGCCCTCGGCGAGGCCGACGCGATCGTCACCACCGTGCTCGCCGCCGGCGGCACCCGCCCCGCCGACGCCCAGGCCGGCGGCGACGAGGAGGCCTGGGACGCGGGCGCGCTCGCCGCGCTGGACCGCCCGATCCTCCAGGCGCTGTGCCTCACCTGGTCGCGCGCCCAGTGGGAGGCCAGCGACGACGGCCTGTCCCCGCTGGACACCGCGACGCAGATCGCCGTGCCGGAGTTCGACGGCCGTCTGATCAGCGTCCCGTTCTCCTTCAAGGAGCTCGACGAGGACGGCCTCACCGTCTACGCCGCCGACCCGGAGCGCGCCGCCCGCGTCGCCGGCACCGCCGTCAAGCACGCCCGCCTGCGGCACGTCCCGGCCGCCGAGCGCCGCCTCGCGCTCGTGCTGTCCGCGTACCCGACCAAGCACGCCCGCGTCGGCAACGCCGTCGGCCTGGACACCCCGGCCAGCGCCGTCCGGCTGCTGCACCGGCTGCGCGAGGAGGGCATGGACCTCGGGAACGACCTGCCCGGCCTGGACGACGGCGCCGAGGACGGCCACGAGGGCGACGCGATCATCCACGCCCTGATCGCCGCCGGCGGCTACGACCAGGACTGGCTCACCGAGGACCAGCTGGCCCGCAACCCGGTCCGCATCCCCGCCGCCGACTACCGCCGCTGGTACGCCACCCTCCCGCAGGGCCTGCGCGAGCGGGTCGAGGAGCACTGGGGCCCGGCCCCCGGCGAGCTGTACGTCGACCGCTCGCAGAACCCCGACGGCGACATCGTGCTCGCCGCGATCCGCTCCGGGAACCTGCTCGTCCTCATCCAGCCGCCGCGCGGCTTCGGCGAGAACCCGGTCGCGATCTACCACGACCCCGACCTGCCGCCGAGCCACCACTACCTCGCCGCCTACCGCTGGATCCAGGCCGCCCAGGAGGACGGCGGCTTCGGCGCCCACGCCGTCATCCACCTCGGCAAGCACGGCAACCTGGAGTGGCTGCCCGGCAAGACCGCCGCGCTGTCCGCCGAGTGCGGCCCCGACGCCGTCCTCGGCGACCTCCCGCTCGTCTACCCGTTCCTGGTCAACGACCCGGGCGAGGGCACCCAGGCCAAGCGCCGCGCCCACGCCACCCTGGTCGACCACCTCGTGCCGCCGATGGCCCGCGCCGACTCCTACGGCGACATCGCCCGCCTGGAGCAGCTCCTCGACGAGCACTCCAACATCGCCGCGATGGACCCGGCCAAGCTGCCCGCGATCCGCGCCCAGATCTGGACCCTCATCCAGGCCGCCAAGCTCGACCACGACCTCGGCCTCGACGAGCGCCCCGAGGACGACGGCTTCGACGACTTCCTGCTGCACGTCGACGGCTGGCTGTGCGAGGTCAAGGACGCCCAGATCCGCGACGGCCTGCACGTCCTCGGCCAGGCCCCGGCCGGCACCGACCGCGTCAACATCGTGCTCGCCATCCTGCGCGCCCGCCAGATCTGGGGCGGCGTCAGCGCCCTGCCCGGTCTGCGCGAGGCGCTCGGCCTGGACGAGGCCGCGCTCACGCTGGGCGCCACCGACGCGGCCGAGGCCCGGGCCCGTGCCCTGGTCGAGGCCATGGAGGCCGAGGACTGGGCGCCCGAGGCGGTGGAGAAGGTCGCCGCCGGGCACCCGGAGGCCGTCCGCGAGGTGCTCGCGTTCGCCGCCACCCAGGTGGTGCCGCGCCTGGCCGCCACGACCGACGAGCTGGACGCCGTCCTGCACGCGCTCCAGGGCGGCTTCGTCCCGGCCGGGCCCTCCGGCTCCCCGCTGCGCGGCCTGGTCAACGTGCTGCCCACCGGCCGCAACTTCTACTCCGTCGATCCCAAGGCCGTGCCCAGCAAGCTCGCCTGGGAGACCGGCCAGGCCCTCGCCGCCTCGCTGGTCGAGCGCTACCGGGCCGACAACGACGGCGCCTGCCCGCCCTCCGTCGGGCTCTCGCTGTGGGGCACCAGCGCGATGCGCACCGCCGGCGACGACATCGCCGAGGCCTTCGCCCTGCTCGGCGTCCGCCCGGTCTGGGACGACGCCTCGCGCCGCGTGACCGGCCTGGAGCCGATCCCGCTGGAGGAGCTCGGCCGCCCGCGCATCGACGTCACGCTGCGCATCTCGGGCTTCTTCCGCGACGCGTTCCCGCACGTCGTCGCCCTGCTCGACGACGCCGTGCGCCTGGCCGCCGCCCAGGAGGAACCGGCGGAGGACAACTTCGTCCGCGCCCACGTGCAGGCCGACCTCGCCGTCCACGGGGACGAGCGCAAGGCCACCGTCCGCGTCTTCGGCTCCCGCCCCGGCACCTACGGCGCGGGCCTGCTCCAGCTGATCGACAGCCGCGACTGGCGCACCGACGCCGACCTCGCCGAGGTCTACACGGTGTGGGGCGGCTACGCGTACGGGCGCGGTCTCGACGGACGCCCGGCGCGCGAGGAGATGGAGACCGCCTACAAGCGGATCACCGTCGCCGCGAAGAACACCGACACCCGCGAGCACGACATCGCCGACTCGGACGACTACTTCCAGTACCACGGCGGCATGGTCGCCACCGTCCGCGCCCTCACCGGCAAGGCACCGACCGCCTACATCGGCGACTCGACCCGCCCGGAGACCGTCCGCACCAGGACGCTCACCGAGGAGGCCGCCCGCGTCTTCCGCGCCCGGGTGGTCAACCCGCGCTGGATCGAGGCGATGCGCCGCCACGGCTACAAGGGCGCGTTCGAGATGGCCGCCACCGTCGACTACCTGTTCGGCTACGACGCCACGACGGGCGTGGTCGCGGACTGGATGTACGAGAAGCTGACCCAGGAGTACGTGCTGGACCCGGTCAACCGGGAGTTCCTCGCCGGCGCCAACCCGTGGGCGCTGCACGGGATCAGCGAGCGCCTCCTGGAGGCGGCGAGCCGCGGCCTGTGGGAGAAGCCGGACCCGGAGCTGATCGAGCAGCTGCAGGCCGCGTTCCTGGAGACCGAGGGGGACCTGGAGGGCGAGGGGGACCTGGAGGGTTAAGCGGCACCTGGCACCTGGAGGGTCAAGGGGCCCGGAGGGCGGCGAGGGCCGGGGCACCCCGGTGTGGGCCGGGGCACCGGCGCCGGCCGGTCGTTCGGGTGTTCCAAACGTGGTGTTGGACAGAAAAGAACAGGGGTGGTGTGAAACGGTGTAAAAAAAAGCCCCCTCCGCCCAAGAAGGGGCTGGGGGCGCCGGCGCGCCCCCCCCCCGCCCCCACCCCCCC
>NZ_JBHWGV010000165.1:0-16832 GCF_042732955.1 Kitasatospora sp. NPDC059747
GCAAGAGCAACCTCCTGCGCACCCTCGTCACCGGCCTCGCCCTCACCCACACCCCGCGCGAGGTCCAGTTCTACTGCCTCGACTTCGGCGGCGGCACCCTCTCCGCCCTGCGCGGCCTGCCGCACGTCGGCGGCGTCACCGGACGCCACGACGGCGAACGGGTGCTGCGCACCATCGCCGAGGTCAACGGCATCATCACCCGGCGCGAGAAGTACTTCGCCGAACTCGGCATCGACTCCGTCGCCGCTTTCCGCCGCCGCAAGGCGGCCGGCGGACTCCCGGACGACCCGCACGGCGACGTCTTCCTCGTCATCGACGGCTGGAACACCCTGCGCCAGGAGTTCAACGACCTCGTCCAGCCGCTCACCCTCATCTCCCAGCGCGGCATCAACTACGGCGTCCACCTGGTCATCGCCACCACCCGCTGGGGCGAGATCACCGGCGGCCTGCGCGACCAGCTGCAGACCCGCTTCGAACTGCGCCTCGGCGACTCCGTCGACTCCGTCATCAACATGCGCGCCGCCGCCAAGGTGCCCAAGCTCCCCGGCCGCGGCCTCACCGACGACCAGCTCCACTTCCTCACCGCCCTGCCCCGCATCGACGGCTCCGGCAGTGCCGACGACCTCGGCGAGGGCGTCGCGGACCTCGTCGACGCCGTCGCCGCCCACTGGACCGGGCCCCGCGCCCCCGAGGTCCGGATGCTGCCGCTCAGCCTCGACGCCGGCCGGCTGCCCGCGCCGGAAGGGCGGCTGCGCGTCGCCATCGGCCTGGAGGACACCGAAGTCGCCCCGCTGTGGCACGACTTCGAGGAGAACCCGCACCTGCTCGTCGTCGGCGACAGCGAATCCGGCAAGACCAACCTGCTCGAACTCGTGATCCGCGGCATCACCAGCGCCTACACGCCCGCCGAGGCCCGCATCATGCTCGTCGACTTCCGGCGCGGCCTCTACGACGCCGTCCCCGAGGAGTACCGCCTCGGCTACGCGGTCGCCGTCGACAAGCTCCGCCAGATCGTCGACGGGGCGTCGCGCGCCATGAAGAACCGCATCCCGCCCGCCGACATCACCCCCGCCCGCCTCAAGCTGCGGGACTGGTGGGAGGGGCCCGAACTGTTCATCCTCGTCGACGACTACGACCTCGTCGGCGCCGGCACCGGGGCCCACCCGTTCGCCGCCCTCCTCGACGACCTCGCCCAGGGCGCGGAGATCGGCCTCCACCTCGTCGTCGCCCGCGGCGCCAACGGCATCGCGCGGGCCATGGGCGACCCGCTGGTCCGCAAGCTCCAGGAGGTCAACTCGCCCACGCTGCTGCTCTCCTGCCCGCCGTCCGAGGGCTACCTGTTCGGCAACCTCAAGCCGAGGGAGTTCCCGGCGGGGCGCGGGCTGTACATCACGCGGCGACGGACGGTGCAGGTGCAGACCGGCCGCCTGGCGGGGCCGGGCGGCTCGGGCGGTTCGGGCGGTTCGGGTGGGGAGCTGGGCGCGTAGTGGTCGGCGGAGGGTCGGCGGGGGCGGACAGCGGTCGGCTGTCCGACGTGGGCGGGTTGATGGGGGTCGATCGATGAGCCGGGTGACGACGGAGGGCGTCGAACGGTCGACGCTGCGTGGACTGGGGCCGCACTTCGTGATCGCGCCGCCGGGTGCGGAGGCGGCGGGGTTGGCGGCGGCCCTGGCGCCGGTGCGGGCCGAGGCGCACAGCCTGCTGGTCCTCGCGGCGGCCGAGGACGCGGCGCCCGTGCTGCGCGCGTCGCTGCCCGAACTGACGCGTGCGGCCTACGGGTTGGGCGCGGACACGCTCGTCCTCGCGGCCTCCGGCCTCGCCGCGCCGGGGCCGGACGGTCGCCGGCCGGCCGAACTCCTCGCCGGGCGCGCCGGGTTGACGGTCGTCGCGCCGGACGCGGTGGTGTCCGTCGAGCCCGACGGCACCCTGCGGGCCGTGGCCGGCTCCTGGTGGCGCTGCCGGCCGGGCGGCGGCCAGGCGGAGCCCCTGGGCGAGCGGTGGCCCGCGGCGGCGACGCTCACGCCGCTGGCCGGGGGCGCGTTCTGGGCGAGGTCCGGGACACCCGCGGGGCGGCCCGCGATCCTCGACCACGCCTCGGGGCGGGACGGCGCCGTCGTGCTGGTGATCGGCGAGCCGTCGGGGAGGCTGCCTTCGGGCGTCCAACTCGTCCATTCGGCCGCCGATGTGATGACGTCCGCGAGCCCGGACTCCGTGCTGCTGCTCAGCGCTCCGTGGGCCGAGCCGATCGAACTCGTCGAGCTGGCCGCGGTCGTGGCCGCCTCGCTCCGGTACGAGGTGCGGGCCGCGATCGGCCTGCCCGTCCGCGACGGCGCCGGGCACCACCACGTCCACGTGGCGCCCGACGGGACGGCCGGCTGGGAGCCGTACCTGACCGAACTGGCCGCCTGCCCGGTCGAACGCAAGGTCACCGCCGTCGGCTGGCGCAGCCGCCCCGACGCCCCCACCGCCCCCGGACCCGCCCGCTACCCCGCCTTCCCCGGCTGGGAACTGGAGGCCGTCGCGGCCGGCCTGTGGCTCCGTCCCACCGGCACCACCAACCGCGGCCCCCGCATGCGCCGCCCCGACCCGGCCCGCCCCGTCCTCGTCGTCGGCACCCCGGGCCGCCCGGTCACCGAGGACACCTGGGCCCGCCTCGGCGACGCCCTCGCCACCCTCCCGTCCGCGCCCCGGCTCGGCCTGGTGGTGGCGGGCACGATGGACGCGGAGTCGCAGACGGTGGGCCGCTTCTGCGCCCGGCTCCACGACATGGACTGGCTGGGGCCGGAGCCCCTGTGGCCCGCCCCGGAGCCGGGGGCATCCGTCCCGGCGCCGGAGCCGCTGCGGGGGCGGGGAGAGGCGGGGGTGTCGGCTCCCGTGTCCGTTGGGACAGCGGCGGCCAGGCCTTTGGCCGTCGGCGGTGCGGCGCCGGAGCCGACGTCCAGCGCGGCGCTGGGGTCTTCCGCTGCCGGCGCGCCGCCGGTCGCGCTTGGGCTCGCGCCCGTGGCGGCGCCGGTGCTGGAGCCGGATTCCACCGTGTCGCGGGATGGCGGCGCGGTGCCCGGCGCACCGTCGGTTGCCGGTGTGGCGCCGGTGGCCCCTGCTGAGGCTCCTGGACCTTCCGCAGCCCGCGTGCCGGTGTCGGATTCCACCGTGTCGTGGGATGGCGGTGTGGTACCCGGCCATCCGTCGGTTGCCGGCGTGGCCCCTGCTCAGGCTCCTGGGCCTTCCACAGCCCACGTGCCGGTGTCGGATGCCACCGTGTCGCGGGATGGAGGTGCGGCGCCTGGGTCTTCGGGCGTGGGTGCGCCCGAGTCCGGCCTTCCGCCGGCCGCTGCCGCGCCGCCGGTGGCGTCGGCATCGACGGTGTACGCGAATCCGGCGCCGGACGGGCCTTCCGCACCCGCCGAGGATCCGTCGGCGTTCTGGAGCGGCGACGCGGCCAGGGCGCCTGGCGCGCCAGGGCTGCTCGATGGGGTCGGGGCAGGGGAATCCACGTCTCCCGCGTCGACGGCATCGGTCGGCCCGGACACAGCGGCGCCGCCGTCGGAATGTGACGAGGAGCCGGTCGTGTCGGCGGCCATGGTGGCGGCAGAAGTCGGCGGGACCGACTTCTCGGTACCTGCCCCGCTGACGGAGTCGGCCCTTGCGGTCACCCCAGGCCCGGATGCAGCGGCTCGACTGTCGGAAAGTGACAGGCGGCCGGTCATGCCGCTGGCCATGGTGGTGGCAGAAGTCGATGGGACCGACTTCTCGGTACCTGCCCCGCCGAAGGCGTCGGCCCTTGCGGTCACCCGAGGCCCGGATGCAGCGGCTCGGCTGTCGGAATGTGATGGGGAGCCGGTCGTGTCGGCGGCCATGGAGGCGGCAGAAGTCGATGGGACCGACTTCTGGGTACCTGCCCCGCTGACGGCGCCGGATCGGGGTGCTGCCGAGGCGCCCCCGGCACCACCGGTGGTCGAGGCCCCGGGGAGCGAGGAGCCTCCCGAACCCGTACCTGCGCCGACTCCGGTTTCGGCCGTTGGTGGCCTGAGGGATGGCGCGTCGCCGTCCGCCACCAGCGGAGCCCCCGCGCTCCCGGAAGCCGGAGTGCCCGTGCAGGCGCCCGCCAAGCCGGCGGGATCGGGCCCCGGCGGTCCGGCGGCGGCACCGGTCGGCGATGCGGCCTCCGTGGGCATGGACGAGTCGGCGCCTGGCGGGCGGCCGTTGGCTGGGCCGGAGGGTGCGTTGCCGGGCGCCGAATCGGGTTCTGATCCGAGCGCGACGGTGGTGCCGGGCGTCGGCGGGGTCTCCGGAGGCACTGACGGGTCCGTCAGCGCGCCGCCGGCTGGTGGGCCGGAGAGTTCGTGGCCGGGCACGGCGGCGGAGCCGGACGGCGATGCGCCCGCCGAGGGTCCGGAAGGGCCGGCCCGCGGGGCGACGCTCGGCGGGTTGCCGTCCGATCCGTCGGGCGATCGGCCGAGTTCGATCCCGGGAGCCGCCGTACCGGACACGGGCGGCAGCGCGATCGCGCAGCGCGCCGGCGGGGTTGCCGCCGGGCCGATGCCGGGTGAGCCGTCGTCGGACCGGGCGGACGAACCGTCTCCCCAGCCCGCCGAAGCCCCCACCCCGGCCGCGGACCGCACCGCCCTCGTCGCCCTCCTCGGGTCCGCGTACCCGCGCCTCGCGCGCCGGGCCGAGGACGCGTCGACGAGGCTGCCGGGTCTGCGCCCGCAGGCCGCCGGGGGCGACCCCGGGCCGGAGCTCGTCGCGGTCCTGGTGCACCATGCCGAGTCCGCCGTCCCCGTCGCCCGTGAGGCCCTGGTCGCGGCGGCCCGGACGGGTGCGCCCGGCCCGCTGGGGTCGTACCTGCGGTGCCTTGCTGCCGGGTTGCGCCGGCTCCCGAGCCACTACGGCGGCGTGCTGCTCGCGGCCCCCGCCAGCGGATGCGACCTGGCGCGCTTCACGCCCGGTGCGGTCTTCACCGAGCGGGCTCCGGTGAGCGGGCTGGCCGCGGTGGGGGCCGATCTCGGGGAGGACGTGGAGGTGGAGTTCGCGGTGTGGTCCGTCGGCGGGCGGCGCTGTTCGGCGTTCGGCGAGCCGGGCGAGCCGGCGGCGGTGGTGTTCGCACCAGGGACGGGCTTCGAGGTGGTGGCCGTCGACGCCGCGGACCCGGCTGCCGGGATCCCCGCCCGTGTGCTGCTCCACGAGGTGGGGAGCATCCGTCCCGCCCCCGACCGTCTCCGCACGTGGCTCGCCCGCCGGGACGCCATCGCCCCGGCCGACCGCGTCCGCCCGCCCCACCCGGCGCACTACCGCCTGGACTTGGGGGCGGCCGGCTGACCCTGGAACTGCATGGGTCCGGCGGGCCGGAGCCCGTGCCACTGCCGGCGGTGGACCGCCTCGGTGTGCTGATTCCGACCGCGCGTCCAGCACTGCCCGGAGCGCTGTTGCCCTCGCCGTCGGCAAGCGCCACAGGATCCGTCGGCCCCATGACAGCGCCGGTGGCCACGGGACCTCTCTCGGCAGGAAGACCAGAGTGATCCTTGCCCACGGTCAGGGGCTACGCCACCGGACAGCGCCCGTGACGGCTTCCTGATCCGGTCACTTCGTGAAGAGTTCCACGGCTCAGGGAGTGTTGGCGGTCGCCCACGAACGGAACAGTGTGAGGGCCTCGGTGAGGTTGGCGGGCCCGCACCTGGCGTGGAACTGCTTCTCAGCGGTCCATACCCACACCCAGTCCTGCGTACTGCGGTTGACGTCCTGCCGGGGGCACTCGCAGTCCTCCAGGTCCGTCTCCGCCAGGTCGATGGTGACGGTCCAACCAGGGTTGTCGAGCGTGGCGATCGTCACGCCCCACTCGTGTTCCCAGTCCTCGTTGCACTGATCGGCGTACCAGGCCTGCAGCCAGTCGAGGACATGCTCCGAATCGCTCATGGCAGGGCATGCTATGTGCTCCGGCCTGGGCACCCGACGCCGGCCGGGCACGCCGCGCTCGCGGAGGCCTGGCCGCGTCTGGTCGCGTGATCGGGGCGCGCGGTGTCGAACCGGATTGCGCACCGGGCGGGTTGAACCCGTTCCGGCGGGGTCTCCGTCAGCACTTGTGAGGGGCCGACGTGTTCGCCCGGCCCCGGCTGGTCCCGGTGTCCCTTCCCTGGAGCAATGGAGCAATCATGAAGAAGATCAAGGCCGTTGCGGCTTCCGTGGCCGCGCTCGCCGCCCTCGCCGTCGGCGCGGCGCCCGCGAGTGCGGCGGGCACGGGCGGCAGTGGCACGGGTTCGGGTGCCAATGGTGTGGGCACGTGCAGCAGCAAGGTGTGGGAAGGCAAGTTCCTCTGCGGCGGCGCGTACGGGGACGGCACGGCGACGTACTACTTCCGCGACGGCCGTCAGGAGGTGTTCGTCATCGGCACCGACCACGCGGTGTGGACGCGTTGGACCACCGACAAGGCCGGCCACAAGAGCAGCTGGCTCTCCATGGGCGGTGCGCTGGCGGGTCCGGTCAGCGTTCTGGCTTCGGACATGGGGTTCGGCAACTTCGAGATCGGGGCGGTCGGTTCCGACGGCCACATCTGGGCGCGTGCCCGTGACACCAACGGCAACTGGACCGGGTGGGGCTCGGTCTCGTAGTCGGGTCCCGGTTGAACCCTCCGCCGTCGCCCGGCCGTCGGAGAGACGTGGGCCCCGGTGCGGAACGCGCCGGACGTGCGGGAGGAGTGCCGAAGGTGAACGAGGCGAAGCGGGACGGGTTCAGGCTCGCGGCGGTCTTCGACGCCGTGGATCCGGTGACGGGCCCGGGGTTCGCGCCCGGCCGTCCCCGGCTGGCGGAGGGCCCGGAGCGACGGGCCGTGGTGCGCTACCTGCGGGACGGGGCGGCCGTGCTGCTCACGCCGACGCTCATGGACGACGTGGTCGACCCGGAGCGGCGCGGCGTGGTGCCGCTCGGCTTCCGGACGGACGGGCAGTGGATCTGGACCGACACGGTGACCTACTACCTGGAGACGCACGGCGTGGCACCCGAGCCGGGCCTGCTCGCGCACGTCCGGGCACAGGGGGACGGGCCGTGCGTCCGGCCGGGCCGCGAGGTGCTGGAGCGGGCGGCGGCGTTCGTCCTGGCGCCGCCGGAGCCGGGTCGGGCCGCGGTGTGGTCGGTCGGGTCGTAGCGGGCCGGACGCGAGCGGGACGCCGTCCGTCGGTGCTTGGCGGACGGTGGGGCGGTAGCGGACTGAACGCGAGTGGGGGCGCCGTCCGTCGGTGCTTGTAGGAGTGGCGTCGAGTGCAGGGGATGAGCGTGGGCGAGGAGAAGCGCGGCGATGGGGGCCAGGGTTCGCCCGGGTTCCACCTCCCCGTGGTCAACTGGGCCGTGGCGGCCGAGGCGGAGGGTGAGGACGAGACGGCCGAGATCGGTCCGGCTCTCTCCGAGCCGGGTTCGGGCGGCGCGGTCGGGTCGGCGCCGGAGGTGCCGGCCGGGACCGAGCCCGCCCCGCCGCCGGCACTGCCGGAGTCCGCCCCCCTGATCGAGGCCGGGACGGCCGCCGCCACGCCGGAGGCGCTCGCGGAGGCGGCCGTGGCGGACCGCGAGGGCGCCACGACCGCCGCCGACGGCCCGCGTCCGGGCCGGGTTTCGCGTCCGATGGTCGCGGCCGCCGTCGCGGTGGGCCTGGTGCTGGTGGGTGCGTCCGTCGTGGTCACGCAGCTGGGCGGGGGCGATCCGAAGCACGGTCCCGCGCAGGCGGACAACCCGCCCGGGTACGGGCAGGGCGGCGGCGACGGCGGCAACGGGTACGTGCCGGGCACCGACGGCAACAACGGTGGCAACGGCGGCGGCAACGGCGCGCCCCCCGGAGACCAGGGCGCACCCGGCGGCACCGCACCGGGTGCCGCGGTGCCCGTCGGCGACCCCGCCGCGGGCGCGCCGAGCACGGACGCCGGTCAGCCGCTCGTCCCGGGCCAGTCGGCCGGTGCCCCTGCGGCGGGCGCGCCCGGGGCCGGTGGCGCGCCTGCGGCCCGGCAGCCCGGCACGGTGAACCAGGGCGGCGGCAACCCGGCGGCCACGACGGGTGGTTCATCGGGCGGCGGCTCCGGCGGGTCCGGCGGGTCCGGCGGCGCCGGCGGCAACGCCCCGCAGCAGCCCGCGCCGGGGGCCGCCAAGCCCGCCGTCCCGGGCCAGCAGCAGCCCGCCCCGCAACAGCCCGCGCCCCAGCAGCCGGCCCCGCAGCAGCCCGTCCCGCCCGCGAAGCCCGCCGACCCGCCGCCCGTGGTGACGGTCCTCGGCCCGGGGTGCAGCGGCAAGGGCTCCTACCGGGAGAACGGCCGGTTCAGCAAGGGCATCGAGGGCTGGATCGGCAACTCCGGCGGCTGGAGCGGCGATGGCTGCAACGGCAGCTACACCTCGGTCCCGATGTACGGCGACGCCTCGAAGGACGACCCCTCCGCCTCGGTGGTGTGGACGTTCAACCTGGGCAACGCCAGCACCTGCGCCCTGTCCGTCTACGTCCCCGCGAGCGGAGACGTGACGAAGGTCGGCGGCCACCCGACGTACTACACGGTGCAGAGCGGCGGATCGGGCGGCTCCTTCAACGTCAACCAGACGGCCAGTCAGGGAAGTTGGGTGAACGTAGGCAGCTTCGCCTACAGCGGCTCGCTGTCCGTCACCCTCCACACCCGCGGCGTGGACTGGGGCAGCGGCGTGTCCCACGCCCACCACGCGGCGAGCGCGATCCGCGCGACCTGCACCTCCTGACCGCCCCACGCTCCACCCCCAACGAAGGGAACCCCCACGCATGTCACGCGCGGTGCTGACGGTCTGTGCGGAGCAGCGGGAGTCCGGCTCGCAGCCGGGCTTCTACCGCACGATCGGCGAGGCCCTCCAGGCGGCCCGCAGCGGCGCGGTGATCTCGGTGCGCCCCGGCCGGTACGAGGAGAACCTGGTGGTCACCAAGATGGTGACGATCACGGCCGAGGACGTCCGGGGCAGCGTGCGGATCAGTCCGCGCCGCGGCTCGGTGCTCCAAGTGCTGGCCGAGGCGGTGCAGTTGACCGGCCTGGTGCTCCAGGGCCGGGACGAGGAACTGCCCGCCGTGGACGTGCCGCGCGGCCAGCTCGCCCTCCAGGACTGCGAAGTGGCCGGCAGCGCGTGGACGGCCGTACTGACCCGCCAGCAGGGCGAGTTGGCGATGCGCGGCTGCCGCGTGGTGAACCCGGCGGGCGCCGGCCTGGTGGAGACCTCGACCGGTGCGAGCGTCATCGAGGACAGCGTGATCGAACACCTCGGCACCTCCGCCCTGGTGATCGGCGAGCGCGCCAACCCCACCGTGCGCCGCTGCGTGCTGCGCGACGCCCGGGGCAACGGCGTGTGCGCCAACGGCGAGTCCCGCGGCGTGATCGAGGACTGCGAGATCTCCGCAACCGACAAGCCCGCCATCGCACTCGAGGAGCAGAGCACCACCCGCGTGGTGCGCACGCAGATCCGTGACAGCGCGCTCGGCGTCTTCATCGGCTCCACCGCCCGCGTGGAGCTGGAGGACTGCACCGTCAGCGCCGTGCGCGCCCACGGCTACGTGCTCACCAACGGCACCGACCCGCTGCTGCGGCGCTGCCGCGCGGTCCGCACGCAGGGCAACGGCCTGCACGTCTCCGGACGCGCCAGGGGCACCTTCGAGGACTGCGAGGTGACGTCCGCCGTCCAGGCCGGCATCCACGTCGGGGAGTCCGCCGGGCCGAGCCTGGTCCGGACGGTGGTGCGCGACGGCGAGACGGACGGCGTCGAGCTGACCGGCGAGAGCGCGGCCGAGTTCGACCGCCTGGAGGTGCGGGACGCGGCCGGCGCCGGGGTCGTCGTCCGCGACGGCGCCAACCCGCTGCTGCGCCGCCTCGCCGTCACGGCCGCGGCCGGGCACGGCGTCGAGGTGCTGCGCGACGGGCGCGGCCGGATCGAGGACGCCACCGTCGTCGACTCGGGACGCGACGGGGTGCGGATCGAGGACGGCGCGAACACCTACGTCGGCGGCAGCACCGTGCGCGGCAGCAAGGGCTGCGGGATCTCGGTCGGCGCCGAGGGCGTCGCGACGCTGCGCGACGTCGACGCCGAGGACAACGCGTACGACGGCGTGAGCGTCGAGCACGACGGCGAACTCACCGCCACCCGGGCCGGCCTGCGGGCCAACCGGCGGCACGGCCTGCACCTCCTGCCCGGCGCCAGGGCGACCCTGACGGGCTGCCGGATGACCAACAACACCGTGGACGGCGTCCGTTCGGAGTCCGCGGAGCCCGTCCGGCTGAGCGACTGCGTGGTCGCCGAGAACGAGGGCGCGGGCCTGCGGCAGACCGAGCCGACCGAACGGCTCGCCGTCGAGCACCTGGACAGCCGCGACAACCGCTCCGCGGACGCCCACGGCACGGCCGCCGCGGCCGCCGCGACGACCCCGGCCGCCGTGGAGGCCGCTGCGGACGGCCCGGCCGGCGAGGCGGCCGCCCCCGTGAAGGAGCAGGGCCCGCAGGCCGTCCTGCAGACCCTCGTCGGCCTGGAGGGCGTCAAGGACCAGGTCGCCACGCTCGTCAACCTCAACAAGCTCGCCCGCCGCCGCGAACAGGCCGGCCTGCCCGCCCTCCCGATGAGCCGCCACCTCGTCTTCGCCGGCCCGCCCGGCACCGGCAAGACCACCGTCGCCCGCCTCTACGGCGCGATCCTGGCCGAACTCGGCGTGCTGCGCAGCGGGCACCTGACCGAGGTGGCGCGCGCCGACCTGGTCGCCTCCATCATCGGCGGCACCGCGCTCAAGACCACCGAGGTGGTCAAGGAGGCGCTCGGCGGCGTGCTGTTCATCGACGAGGCCTACACGCTCTCCGCGGGATCGGGCGGCAGCGGCCCCGACTTCGGCCGGGAGGCGATCGACACGCTCGTGAAGCTCATGGAGGACCACCGCGACGACCTCGTGGTGATCGTCGCCGGGTACGAGGACGAGATCCGCGAGTTCCTGGCCTCCAACCCGGGCCTCGCCTCCCGCTTCAGCCGCACCGTCGAGTTCGAGAACTACAACGACGACGAGCTCACCACCATCGTCGAGCGGGCGGCCGCGAGCCACGGCTACGAACTCGCCCCGGGCACGCGCGAGGCCCTCGCCGTCCACTTCGAACGGATGCCCAAGGGCCCGGACTTCGGCAACGGACGGGCGGCGCGCAAGGTGTTCGAGGAGATGGTCGACCGGCAGGCCGGGCGGCTCGCCGAACTCGAGCAGTTCGACAACGCCGACCTCACCCTGCTCCTCCCGGCCGACGTCGGCGAGGAGGCCGCGGCGGCGGTCGCCCGGGCCGCGGCGGGGGAGGAGGAACCCACGGCGCCCGGCCTGCTGGACCGGCTGCGCGCGATGGTCGGCCTCGCGGCGGCCAAGGAACAGGTCGAGGACCTCGTCAACCTCACCCGCCAGACCCGCCGCCGCATCGAGGCCGGCCTCCCGGCGGCCACCATCAGCCACCACCTCGTCTTCTCCGGCCCGCCCGGCACCGGCAAGACCACCGTCGCCCGCCTCTACGGCGAACTCCTCGCCGAACTGGACGTGCTGCCCGGCGGCCAGCTCATCGAGACCGCCCGCGCCGACCTCGTCGGCCGGTACATCGGCCACACCGCCCAGCTGACCCGTGACGCCTTCGAACGCGCCCGCGGCGGCGTGCTCTTCATCGACGAGGCGTACACGCTGACGCCCCGGCACGGCGGGGGCGGCGACTTCGGCCAGGAGGCCGTGGACACCCTGATGAAGCTCATGGAGGACCACCGCGACGAGGTCGTCGTCATCGTCGCCGGCTACCAGGAGGAAATGCGCGGCTTCCTCGCCTCCAACCCCGGTCTGGCGTCGCGCTTCTCCCGCGAGATCACCTTCGACCACTACTCGGACGACGAACTCATCACCATCGTCCGCCTCCAGGCCGAGGCCGCCGGCTACACCTGCACCCCGGACACCCTGACGGCCCTGAGCACCCTCTTCCGCGCCGTCCCGCGCGACAACTCCTTCGGCAACGGCCGCTTCGCGCGGCAGGTGCTGGAGGCGATGATCACGCGCCAGGCGGGCCGCCTGTCCCGCCTGGACATCGGGGACCTGGACGAACTCAGCCTCCTGCTGCCCCAGGACATCCCGGCCGAGCGCATCGGCAGCTTCGCGTGAGCCGGGTGACGGGGGCGGTGGCAGGAGCGGCGGCGGTCCGTTCGGCCGACCGGGCCCCACGGGCCCGCCGACCGCTGCCGCGCGGGGCTGCGGCAGGCCGGATCGGCGGCTTCTCGTGAGGCGCCGGGCGGACGACGTGGTCCCGGTGGACGAGGTGGTCGCGGCGGCCGTGGTCCCGGCCGCCCCTATGACAGCCGTCGGCCGGCGGAGCGAGGAGGGGAGGGGACTGGCAGCCGGGGCGTCGGCGTCCGTGGGGGACGCGTGTGGGGATGAGCCCGCGCTGCCGACCCCCTCCCCGACCACCGCCGGCCGACGGCCTTCGCCCGACGAGGAACCGGGGCAGGCGGGCGGGCGCGAGCCGTCGGCAGGCCGGCCTCGGGCACGGCGGGCGTTGTCGGCGTCCGTACCGTCCGCCGCCTCGACCACCGGCGGCCGACGGCTCTTCGCAGCGCGGGCGTCGGCGACGGTCCTGGTCGCTGCGCTGCTGCTTCCGGCGGGAGCCGCATGGGCCGACACACCTGCGCCCGCGACCGCGCCCTCGCCGTCCTCCTCGCCCGGGGACGCCTTGCCGGGCGTCAGCCAGGTGCGGCGGGACGTGTCCGGGAAGCCCGCGGGCTGCCTGCCCGCGTCGGCGAAGGGCACCCAACTCACGCCCTGGCCGCAGACGTTCCTGCGGCCCGACCGGGTGTGGCAGCTGAGCCGTGGCGACGGAGTGACGGTCGCGGTGCTCGGCTCGGGGCTGGGCGACGGCTCCGGGCTGCTCGCCGGCCGTACCGACTTCGCGCCCAGGCTCGACGGCGCCGCCGACCCGGCGCACGACTGCGTCGGCCACGGCAGCTTCCTGGCCGGGCTGATCGCCGCCGACCGCCGCGACGGCACCGGCTTCTCCGGCCTGGCGCCGCACGCGCGGGTCCTGGCGGTGGGCGTCACCGACGACACCGGCACGACCACCGCGGACCGGCTCGCCCAGGGCATCACGGCGGCGGCCGACCGGGGCGCGCGCATCATCGCCGTCGGCGTCACCGTCCCCGAGGGCAACGACGCACTGGCCGGGGCCGTGCGCCGGGCCCGGGCCAAGGGCGCGCTGATCGTCGCCCCGGCCGGGCCCGACACCGCACCCACCGCGCAGGCCAAACCGACCCCCGTCTACCCCTCCGCCTACCCCGAGGTGCTGGCCGTCCGCGACCTCGGCCCGGCCGGGGCGCTGCCGGAGAACGCGGCGGTCGGCGGCCGGGTGGACCTGGCCGCCCCGGGCGACGCCGTGACCGGCCCCGGCCCGGCGGCGGGCGGCTACTACACGGGCGCGGGCCCGAGCTTCGCGACGGCCTTCGTCGCCGGCACGGCGGCCCTGGTCCTCGGCTACCGCCCGACCCTCACCGCCGACCAGCTGACGGCCCGTCTCGAAGCCACCGCGTACCGCCCGGGCGGCCCGGTGCCCGATCCGCAACTCGGTTACGGAACGGTGGACTTGGTCGCGGCCGTGACGAGCACGCTCGACCACGAGACGTCCCCGAGCCCGCACCCCACCACCCCGACCACGGCCGCCCTGGCGATGCCACCCGGCCGCCCCACATCCGAAGCCCCCGCCCAGGCCACAGCGGTGGCCCTGACCGCACTGGGCACGATCGGCCTGGTAGCCGTCGCCGGAGCCATAGCCCCCCGAGGCCGCGCCCGCCGCTGGCAACCGGCAAAGGCCGACGACGCGTCGTAGCACCACCCCGAGCCCGGCGGACGGGGGATCCCGTCGGTCTCGGGGATGCCGTGGCCCTGTACGACAACCCCGAGGCCGACTTCAGTCCGTCCAACGTCTGGGCCGCGGACCGGTCGTGGCTCCTGTGCACCGACTACGACCTCTGGGGCACCAAGGTCGCCGGACCCACCGGGCCTCGTCGAGGCGCTGCTGAACGACCCCGAGCCGAAAGGCCCGCCCTAGCCCAGTCCGTTGCTCAGCAGGTCGAAGGCGCGCTCGGTGGCGTGGACGGCTGCCGGGTAGTGGTCGTCGGCGGAGGTGCCGGCGGCCAGGTGTTCCTGGTGCATGATCGCGAGCTCGCGCTGCACCACGATCACCTGGGCGGCCACGAGGCGGGCGGTGACTGGGTCGACGTCGGCCTCCTGCAGGGCCGCGCACAGGGCTTCGGCGCCGCGTTCGGAGTAGCGGATCAGCCGTGATGCCAGGCTCTCGGTGCCGGCGATCAGGCGGAGGAAGGCCATGACCTCGGGGTCGTCGCAGAGACCGGTGTTCGGGTCGCGCCGGGCCAGGGCGTCGAGGCGGGCCGTCCGCAGCGCCTCCAGCGGGGGTTGGCCGTCCGGGCGGGCGCGGACGATGCGGGCCGCTTCGCTCTCGTGGTCGGCGAAGCGCTGGAGGACGAGGTCCTCCTTCGTCGGGAAGTAGGCGAAGAGGGTGCGCCGGGAGACGTCCGCCGCCTCGGCGATCTCGGTGATCGACACCTGGTCGAAGCCCTTGTCGAGGAAGAGGCGGATCGCGGTCGCCGCGATCGTCTCCCGGGTGCGTTCCTTCTTGCGTTCCCGCAGGCCCATGTGCTGATTCATGCACTCAGTCTACCCTGTGGTAGACTGAGTGCAGAATTGCACCTGGTTTCTTCTTTCGGAGGTTGCTGTGCAGACCGAAGTCATCGTCGTGGGGGCGGGCCCGACCGGGCTGATGCTGGCGCACGAGCTGACGCTGGCCGGGATCCCGGTCGTCGTCACGGAGAAGCTGCTCGCCCGGAGCACCCAGTCCCGGGCCGGCAGTCTCCAGCCGCGCACCGCCGAAGTGCTGGACCTGCGGGGGCTGTTGGAGCCGCTGCTCGCGGAGCTGCCGGCGGGGGAGAGCTCGGGCGGGCACTTCGCCGGCCTGCCGGTCGAGCTGGACTGCACGCCGTGGCGCACCCGGTACCCGCACCCGGTCGGCGTCCCGCAGGCCGCGCTGGAGGCGCACCTCGAAGGACTCCTCGCCGAGCGGGGCGTGCCCGTGCTCCGCGGCCGCGAGGTGACGGCGGTCGCGCAGGACGCGGACGGGGTCACCGCCGAGTGGCGAGCGGAAGACGGCGGCAGCGGCGAGATCCGCGGCGAGATCCGGGGCCGCTACCTCGTCGCGTGCGACGGCGGGCACAGCACGGTCCGCCGGCTGCTGGGCGTCGCCTTCCCCGGCCGGGAGCGCCGGATGTCCGCCGTGGCCGCGGACTTCACGCTCGTCTCGCGCTCGGACAAGGTCCGCACCGAGCCCGGACACTTCAGCGAGTACGCGCGGTCGGCCAACGGCTTCCACACGATCCTGCACCCGATCGGCCCGGACCTGTACCGGATGCTGTTCGGCAAGCTCTCCGGGGACGGCCCGGACCACGCGTCGCCGGTCTCCGCCGACGAGGTCCGGGAGGCCCTGCACGCCGTGTACGGGCCGGAGACGGTGCTGGGCGAACTGCGCGCGGCCTCCCGGTTCGGCGACGCCGTGCGCCAGGTCGAGCGCTACCGCGAGGGCCGGGTGCTCTTCGCCGGGGACGCGGCGCACATCCACATGCCGATCGGCGGCCAGGGCGTCAACCTGGGCGTCCAGGACGCCGTCAACCTGGGCTGGAAGCTCGCCGGCACGATCGACGGCTGGGCGCCCGCCGGCCTGCTCGACAGCTACCACGAGGAGCGGTACCCGGTCGCCGCCCGGGTGCTGCGCCACACCCGCGCACAGGGCGTGATCATGAACCCGGGGCGGGACGAGGAGATCGCCACGGTCCGCGAGATCGTCACCGACCTGCTGCGGCTGCCCGACGCCCACCGGTACGTCTCGGGCATGATGTCCGGCCTGGACCTCCACTACCCGGGCGTCGGCCCCCGGCTGATCGACCTGGAACTGACCACCGAGGACGGTCCGGCCAGGGCGAGCTCGCTGATGCGCTCCGGCCGCGGCCTGCTGCTGTCCCTCGACGGCCGGCGGCGGTCGGTCGGCGACCGGGCCGACCGGGTCGAGCACGTCCTGGCGAAGCCCGAGGAGGACGTCGACGGGGCCGGGGCCCTCCTGATCCGCCCCGACGGCTACCTCGCCTGGACCGACACCGACGGGACGCCGCTCGACACGGCCCTGGCCCGCTGGTTCGGCTGAGCACCGGCCCGGGCCCGGGGCCGGTTCGCCCGAGGTCCGCTCAGGCGAGCCGGTCCGGGGACGGGAGCCGGGTGACCGGGTCGTCGGACCAGGAGTAGACCTCCAGCAAGGACAGGTAGCCCTCGGACGCGAACAGCATGACGCCGCCCACCGGTTCGCCGGTCTCGTCGAGCACGGTGGCCTCGGCGAACGGATTGTCCACGGCGGGCGCCGCGGGCACCGCCGACCGGTCCAGGGCGAAGTCGATGCTCGGGCACGGGCAGCGGCAGTGGCCGATGACGCGCAGATGGGGGATCTGCGCGGACAGCTCCGGGTAGGCGTCGCCGAGGAGGGTGTTCAGGAGGTGCACCGCTTCGTCGGGTAGGGGCTCGCCGGTCATGGCCCGAGCCGATCATCCGGCGGCCGGGCAGGTCAAATCCCGGGCCGGGCCGTCAAATCCGCGGCCGGGCCGGTCAATCCCGGGGCGGCCTGGTCAAATCCGGCGGTCGGCCATCGCGTCGCCGGTGAGGGCGGCCAGTTCGAGGACCGCCGCCGCCCGGGCCCTGTGACGGCGGGGCAGGACGACGACGCCGCGGCGGCGGGTCCGGATGTGGGGGATCAGGAGGC
>NZ_JBHWGV010000166.1:0-1518 GCF_042732955.1 Kitasatospora sp. NPDC059747
GGGCTCCCGGGGGGGCCGCCTGGCGCGGGGCGGGGGCGGGGGGGGGCCGCGCCCCGGCGGGGGGGGGGGGGGGGGCCGGCCCCGGGGTACTGGCCTCGGCGGCCCCCGCCGCGGCGAACGCGGCGGCCACCACCGGGGCGACCAGGTCGACCTGCCACTGCCGGGCCCCGAGGCCGCGCAGCGCGGCGGCCACCCCGGCGGCGCCCGGGTCGGCCGGCGGTTCCCAGGACACCCGGCGGACCAGGTCCGGGGTGATCAGGTTCTCGGCGGGCAGGTTGTGCTTCTCGGCCAGCTCGCTGACGGCGCTGCGGGCGCCGGACAGCCGGGCGGCGGCGACCGGGTCCTTCTCGGCCCAGGCGCGCGGCGGCGGCGGCCCGTCGTGCGGCGCGGCGGCCGGCGGCAGCTGGTTCTCCGGCACCTCCCGGCCGCGCTGCACGGCGGCCAGCCACTGCTCCAGCTGGCGCCGGTGCACCCGCGGCCCGAAGCCCTGGACGGCCTGGAGCGCGGCGATGTTCAGCGGCATGGCCAGCGCGGCGTTGACGATCGCGGCGTCCGACAGGACCCGGCCCGGCGAGACGTCGCGGTCCTGCGCCATCCGGTCGCGGGCCAGCCACAGTTCGCGCACCACGGCCAGCTGGCGACGCCGGCGGACCTTGTGCAGCTGCGAGGTGCGCCGCCACGGGTCGGTGCGCGGCGCCGGACGGGGCGCGGCGGCGATCGCGGCGAACTCCTCCAGCGCCCAGTCGAGCTTGCCCTGGGCGTCCAGCTCCCGTTCGAGTGCGTCCCGCAGCTCGACCAGCACCTCGACGTCCAGAGCGGCGTAGCGCAGCCACGGTTCGGGCAGCGGACGGGTGGACCAGTCGACCGCCGAGTGCTCCTTGGCCAGGCTCAGGCCGAGCACGCTCTCGGTCATCGGACCGAGGCCGACCCGTGCGAAGCCGGCGATCCGTCCGGCCAGCTCGGTGTCGAACAGCCGCCGCGGTCTCATGCCGACCTCGGCCAGGCACGGCAGGTCCTGGGTGGCGGCGTGCACCACCCATTCGGCGTCCGCGAGGGCGGCGCCGAGCCCGCCGAGGTCGGGGCAGGCGATCGGGTCGATCAGCGCGGTGCCGGCGCCCGCGCGGCGCAGCTGGATCAGGTACGCGCGCTGCCCGTAGCGGTAGCCGGAGGCCCGCTCGGCGTCGACCGCGACCGGTCCGGTGCCCGCGGCGAAGGCGGCGACGGTGGCGGCCAGCGCCTCCTCGTCCGCCACGACGGGCGGGATCCCCTCCTTGGGCTCAAGGAGCGGGACCGGGGCTGCTTCTTCTGGGATGGCTGCTACGGCGTCGGTCACTCACCAAGGGTACGACGGACCTCGGAGCCGGGAGTGTTGTCGGACTGGTCAGACCGGGTCACCGACTATGCCACCGGAACCTCCGGGAACGCCGCGGCGGGGGCCGTGGGAAACAGTAGGCGAGTGACCGCCCGGGGTGGGGTGGAAACGGGCCGGCCCCCCAAGAGGAGGTGGTGGTGCCGGGG
>NZ_JBHWGV010000166.1:1528-2752 GCF_042732955.1 Kitasatospora sp. NPDC059747
GCTCAGGAGGAAACGTTCCTCCTGAGCCGCCGCGGTGTTCCGGTTCAACGGCGCGGCCCCGATCGGCTCAGTGGATGATCCCGGTGCGCAGCGCCACCGCGACCATGCCGGCCCGGTCGCCGGTGCCGAGCTTGCGCGCGATGCGGGCCAGGTGGCTCTTGACGGTCAGTGCGGACAGACCCATCGCGACGCCGATCGCCTTGTTGGACTGACCCTCGGCCACCAGCCGCAGCACCTCGACCTCGCGGCCGGACAGCTCGCGGTAGGCGGTCGGCTGCGCGCCCGGCGCACCGGGGGCGCCCGGGGCACCCTGCGCTCCGGGTGCACCGGGCACGCCCGGCATGCCGGGGCGGCGCATCCGTCCGGCCAGTCCGGCGGCGCCCAGCGGCAGGCCGGGGCGGCCGGGCATCGCGACGTTGGTGCGGGTGCCGGTGACGACGTATCCCTTGACGCCGCCGGCCAGGGCGCTGCGGACGGCGCCGATGTCGTCGGCGGCGGAGAGCGCGAGGCCGTTGGGCCAGCCCGCGGCGCGGGTCTCGGCCAGGATGGTCAGCCCGGAGCCGTCCGGCAGGTGCACGTCGGCGACGCAGATGTCGCGCGGGGTGGAGACCCGGGGGCGGGCCTCGGCGATCGAGGACACCTCGATCACGTCGCGGACGCCGAGCGCCCACAGGTGGCGGGTGACGGTGTTTCGGACGCGCGGATCGGCGATGACCACCATGGCGGTGGGCTTGGTCGGGCGGTAGGCGACCACGTTTGCGGGGTGCTCAAGAAGGACCGACACCAGGCCTCCTGCGGGGAGTGGCGGACGGAACCCCGATGGGGGCGGTCGGAGTGTTCCGCGTTCGGAAAGGGTCACAGTCTGCTTCGGCAGCTACCGTGCCCGGCTTTAGCGAAAGATCACGATCTAGTGAGTAACAATACGGACAAATCGCGCAAATGATTGATGCGACATGCCTGGTATTCGCACAAAATCGATCGGATTCATCCCCGATTGGGTCGATGGCGATCGCTTTCGACCGGTGAATTGACGCAGAGCCGATCCGAAGTCACACTCCGTCAGCCCTGGGGGTGGGGGGGGGGGGGCGCGACCGAGGCGCGCCCCCCGCCCCCCCCCACCCCGAGGGTTCGTGGGACCCGCCGTCGCCCGACGCGAGCGACACGCCCACCGCCGCCGGCAGCGTCATGCTCTTCTGCGTCGAGAGCGTCGACTTGATCCCGTAC
>NZ_JBHWGV010000166.1:2762-16621 GCF_042732955.1 Kitasatospora sp. NPDC059747
TAGATTCTTTTCGCCTGTCTTTGTCACGACCCCCTTCTCCAATTACACCACCCCGCCCCGGGGGGGGGGGGGGGGGCCCCCGGGGGGCCCCCCCCCCCCCCCCCCACTCCTCAGTGCGAGCGCGGACGCCGCCGGGCGGGCATCGGGACCACTCCACCGAGTGACGGGACGTCGGCGGGCGCCTGCGGGGCCGGGGCGACCGGCGGCAGGCCCGCGCTGGTGCACAGCAGCTCCCCCCAGGCGGCCAGGTGCCGCTCGAAGCGGCCGTCGGCCGGCGTCCAGGAGGCCCGGATCTCGATCTCGGTGGAGGAAGGGCGGTCCGCTAGCGCGCCGAAGTACTGCGAGGCGCACCTGGTCACCGTGCCGGACGGCTCCGCGTACCCGGCGCCGTGCGCCTGCAGCGCGTCCAGCAGCCAGGCCCAGCCGACCTCGGACAGCATCGGGTCGCCGGCCATCTCCGGCTCCAGCTCGGCCCGGGTCATCGTCACCACCCGGAACTCCCCGTTCCAGGCCTCCTGCCCGGCCGGGTCGTAGAGCAGCACCAGCCGGCCGTCCGCCAGCTCGTCGCCGTCCACCTCGACCGAGGCGGTCACCGCGAACGCGTGCGGGGCCAGCCGGCGCGGGGCCGGCGCGGGGGACAGCTGCACCTCGGGCCGCAGCCGCGCCCCGTCGAACGCCGCCACGGCGGCCCGGAACTCGCTCGGCACGCCCTCCCGACCTGTTCCGCCACCTGCTCCGCCACCCTGTGCGGGGTGCCCGCCGACCGCTGCCATGCCCCGAAGACTAGGTCGAAGACGCGGGTTATCGCCGCAACTTCCGTCCGAGCGGCGTGCCGGAACGGCAAACCCGGCCAGATCTTGGAGGAACCGACGAGACCGGCCGGGGAGGGCGGTCCGGGGCGCGTGCGAAGATTTGCACCGTGAGCGAGACAACGGCAGACACCACGGCGGCCGCCCCCGACGGCCGGACCATCCCCGCGCGCCGCGGCGCCGCGTACGACTCCGCGTTCCTGCGCGCCTGCCGGCACGAGCCGGTGCCGCACACCCCGGTGTGGTTCATGCGCCAGGCCGGCCGCTCGCTGCCCGAGTACCTGAAGGTCCGCGAGGGCATCCCCATGCTGGAGTCCTGCATGCGGCCCGAGCTGGTCAAGGAGATCACCCTGCAGCCGGTGCGCCGGCACAAGGTGGACGCCGCGATCTTCTTCAGCGACATCGTGGTGCCGCTCAAGGCGGTCGGCATCGACGTCGAGATCAAGCCGAACGTCGGGCCGGTCATCGCCGACCCGATCCGCACCGCCGAGGACCTCAAGCGGCTGCGCCCGCTGGAGCCGGACGACGTCCCCTACATCACCGAGGCCGTCGGCATGCTCGTCGAGGAGCTCGGCGCCACCCCGCTGATCGGCTTCGCCGGCGCGCCGTACACGCTCGCCAGCTACCTGGTCGAGGGCGGTCCGTCCAAGAACCACGAGAACACCAAGGCCATGATGTACGGGCAGCCCGAGCTGTGGGCCGCCCTCGTCGACCGGCTCGCCGACATCACCTCCGCCTTCCTGAAGGTGCAGATCGAGGCCGGCGCCTCGGCGGTCCAGCTGTTCGACTCCTGGGTCGGCTCGCTCGCCCCCGACGACTACCGCCGCTCGGTCATGCCGTCCAGCGCCAAGGTCTTCGACTCCGTCGCCCACTACGGCGTGCCGCGGATCCACTTCGGCGTCGGCACCGGCGAGCTGCTCGGCCTGATGGGCCAGGCCGGCGCGGACATCGTCGGCGTCGATTGGCGGGTGCCGCTGAACGTCGCCGCCGAGCGGGTCGGCCCGGGCAAGGGCCTGCAGGGCAACCTCGACCCGGCCGTGCTGTTCGCCCCCACCAGGGTCGTCGAGACCAAGGCCCGCGAGGTCCTGCACGCCGCCCAGGCGCTCGGCACCAGCGGCCACATCTTCAACCTCGGCCACGGCGTCCTGCCCAGCATGGACCCGGACGCCCTCAGCCGCCTCGTCGCCTTCGTCCACGAGGCCAGCGAGCGCTGACACCCCCCGGTGGCGGGGCCCCTCCCGCCGAGGGGCCCGCCACCGGTGCGTTCAGTCCTGCTCCTCTCCCGTCGGGCCGGGAGCGGCGACGGCGGCGGGCATGCGGTACCGGCGCCACCACCAGTACGCCACCGCGGCCGGAACACCCAGCACCAGCAGGAACGGCGCCACCGCGGCCAGGGCGACGACCAGCCCGCGCAGGATCGTCAGCAGCACGTGCCAGCCGCCGGCGAGAGCCGAACCGGCCGACGCCCAGAAGCCCTTCGCCCCCACCTTCGGCGCCGGTGGCGGGGCGGGGGCCGGCGGCACCTCGCGGTGCACCTCCAGGGTGATCGTCGAGAGCGACGTCTTGCCGGCCAGCTCCTTCTGCTGCTTCTGCAGCGACTCCAGGTCCGACTCCCGGCGGCTCAGCTCCGCCTCCAGCGCGGTGACCTCGCTCAGCGACTTCGCCTGCGCCATCAGCGCCCGCACCCGCTCCACGCTCGCCTGCTGCGACTGCACCCGGCTCGCCACGTCCGCGACCTGCTGGGTCAGATCGTCCGCCTGGCTCTTGCGGGACACCACCTCGCCGAGCCCGGCCAGCTGGTCCAGCGTCTGCTGGAACGCCGCCGACGGCACCCTCAGCGTGAGCTGGCCGCCCGCGTCGCCGTCACCGCCCCCGGCTATCGACTCACCGCCGACGTAGCCGCCCGCGGAGCCGGCCATCTCCCGCGCCTTGGCGAGCAGTTGGCCGACGTCCTTGGTGCGCAGCGACAGCTGCGCCGTGTACGCGATCAGCCGGTTGTCCGCCACCGGCGCGGCACTCGCCGCACCGTTCGCCGCGGTGCCGCCCGCGGGCGCCTGGGCGGTCGGCGCCGCACTGGGCGCGGCAGCGGCGGCAGGCGCCTTGGCCGCGGGCGCCGCGGCCGACCCCTGCCTCCCACCGTCGGCCGCACTGCAGCCGGCCCCCAACGCCACCACGGCAGCCAGCACGGCCACCGCCCCCGCTCGTCTCGCCATCATCGGGCCTCTCCCCAAGTCCGTTGTCAGGTCTCCCCATTGGACGAAAAGCGAGCACGAACGGACCCCACCGGGAGATCGCAACTCCATCACAGCTAGGACGCGGCCCGGACTCGCTATCCTGGCGCCCCGGAGTCCGCGCACCGGGACCGCACGGTCAAGGTCCGCAAGTACGCCGAGGCGGGCATCCCCCACTACTGGATCGTCGAGGATGAGGACGGCCTGCCCGTCGTGCACGCATTCGAGCTGGAGCCGGTGACCTCCTCCTACGCACCCGCAGGGATCTTCCGGGGCACCCTGGAGCGGCCGGTGCCGTTCCCGCTGACGATCGACCTCGACGCGCTGGTGCCGCGCGGCGCGAAGCGTGCAGGGGATTGAGGCATCCGTGTAAGGACCTGCGAGACTGCGAGGCATGTCGGATGCACATGTCGTCGTCATCGGTGGCGGGATCGCGGGGCTGGCCGCGGCCGCGTTCCTCAGTGGGGCGGCCGGTGGGGGGTCGGCGCGGGCCCGGGTGACGTTGGTCGAGGCTTCGGGGCGGCTCGGGGGGAAGCTGCGCGGGGGCGAGGTCGGCGGGGTGCGGGTGGACCTCGGGGCCGAGTCGATGCTGGCGCGGCGGCCGGAGGCGGTCGAGCTCGCGCGGGCCGTCGGGCTGGCGGAGGCGCTGGAGTCGCCGACCACCGCGAAGGCCGCCATCTGGACCAGGGGCGCGCTGCGCCCGCTGCCGGGCGGGCAGGTCATGGGCGTCCCCGGGGACCTGGCGGCGCTGGCCGCGTCGCAGGTGCTGTCCGCCGACGGGCTGGAGCGGGCGCGGCACGAGGGCGCCACCGAGGTCGGCGACGACGTCGCGATCGGCCGGTACGTCGCCGACCGGCTCGGCCGCGAGGTGGTGGACCGGCTCGTCGAGCCGCTGCTGGGCGGCGTCTACGCCGGCCACGCGGACGAGATCTCGCTGCGCGCCGCCGTGCCGCAGCTGCTGCCGATCGCCCGCGGCGGCGGGTCGCTCGTCGAGGGGGTGCACGAGCTCGCCTCCCGGCCCCAGACCGTCGGCACGCCCGTCTTCCAGGGGCTGCAGGGGGGCCTCGGCACCCTCCCGGAGGCCGTCGCCGCGGCCTGCGCGAAGGCGGGCGTGGACCTCCGCACCGACACCGCCGTCGACGAGCTGCGTCGCACCCCCGGGGGCTGGCGCGTCGTGGCCGGCGGCGAGGTGCTCGCCGCGGACGCCGTCGTGCTGGCCGTCCCGGCGCCCGCCGCGGCCCGGCTGCTGCGCACGGAGGTGCCCGCGGCGGCGGCCGAGCTGGACACCGTCGAGTACGCGGGCATGGCCCTCGTCACCCTGGCGTTCCGCCGGGCCGACCTGGCCGAGGTGCCGTCCGGCAGCGGGTTCCTGGTGCCGCCGGTGGACGGGCGGCGGATCAAGGCGTCGACCTTCTCGTCCAACAAGTGGGGCTGGTTGGAGCGTTCGGCCCCCGACGCGTTCCTGCTGCGCACCTCGCTGGGCCGGCACCGCGAGGAGCAGGCGCTGGAGCTGGCGGACGAGGAGCTGGTGGCGCTCTCGCTCGCCGACCTCGGCGAGGCGATCGGGCTCACCGCGCGCCCGTACGACACCGCCGTCTCGCGCTTCGAGGCCGGCCTGCCGCAGTACCCGGTGGGCCACCTGGACCGGGTGGCCCGGATCCGGGCCGCGGTGGCCGGGGCCGGCGGCCTGGCGCTGTGCGGTGCCGCGTACGACGGCGTGGGGATCCCGGCGTGCATCGCCTCCGCGGCCACGGCCGTGGCGGCGCTCGACAGACTGTTGACCCCGGAGACCGGGGAAGGTTCCACGGAGAGGACAATGGGCGCATGACTGAGACCGTTGAGCGGCAGCCGGAGCAGCAGCCCGAGAAGAAGAAGGCGCGCGACCTGAACCAGGTCATCCGCTACACGATGTGGTCGGTGTTCAAGCTCGAGGGCGCCCTGCCCGAGGACCGCACCGCCCTGGCCGCCGAGGTGGACGAGCTGTTCGCCCAGCTGGCCGCGAAGGACGTGACCGTGCGCGGCACGTACGACGTGTCCGGTCTGCGCGCGGACGCCGACATCCTGGTCTGGTGGCACGCCGCCGACTCGGACGACCTGCAGGAGGCGTACAACCGCTTCCGCCGCACCGGTCTCGGCCGTCAGCTGGAGCCGGTCTGGTCGAACATGGCGCTGCACCGCCCGGCCGAGTTCAACAAGTCGCACATCCCGGCGTTCCTCGCCGACGAGCGCCCGCGCGACTACGTCTGCGTGTACCCGTTCGTCCGCTCCTACGAGTGGTACCTGCTGCCGGACGCCGAGCGGCGCGCGATGCTCGCCGAGCACGGCCAGATGGCCCGCGGCTACCCGGACGTCCGGGCCAACACGGTCGCCTCGTTCGCCCTCGGCGACTACGAGTGGCTGCTCGCCTTCGAGGCGGACGAGCTGCACCGCATCGTCGACCTGATGCGCGACCTGCGCCCGTCCCGCGCGCGCCTGCACGTGCGCGAGGAGGTGCCGTTCTTCACCGGCCGCCGCAAGCCGGTCAGCGAGCTGCTCAACGGCCTGGTCTGACCGGGCGCTCGACGAGGGAGGGGTCCGCTGCGGCGGGCCCCTCCCTCGTCGCACGTCACGTGCGGTGGGGGCGCAGGGCCGCGCGCAGGCGGGGGTCGGCGAGGGCGGCGGGGCCGTTCATGGCGACGGCGGTGAGGAGTTCGCGCTCCTCGTCGTCCCCGAGGCCGTGCTGGCGGGCCGGGCGCACCTCGCGCAGGACCTCCTGGCCGATCGGGGAGGCCCAGCGGGTGTACGGGTAGACGTCGACCCGGGCCATCAGCAGGGTGCCGGAGGTGAGCACCAGCGGCAGCGAGAACCAGGCGAGCGCGGCGAGGGCGTCGCCGTCGGTGAAGGACCCGACGGCGAGGGCGGCGGCGAGCAGGGCGAGGCTCAGCAGCAGCGCGTGCCGCACCTGGCGGACCACGACGACGGTGTTGCGCTGGATCAGCGCCGGGGTGGCCAGCCCGGCCAGCGAGAGCCGGGAGCCGATCTCCAGCACGGTCGGGTGCTCGCCCATCGCCCGGCGCAGCCCGTCGGTGCGGCACTGGCCGTCCGGGCCGACGGTGGCGATGACCGCCCGCTCCAGCCGGCTGCGGCCCTTGGGGTCCACGACGGTGGTCCAGCCGGTGTGGGCGAGGTGCAGCCGGCCGCGGCCGGCCATCAGGACGAGGGCGAGCTCGACGACCCGGTCCGGGCCGCCGGCCAGGTACGCCGTCTCGTAGAGCCCGATCCCGACGGCCTCCGGCGGGCGCAGCCCGTCCGGCCCGGCGAGGGCGTCGGCGGTGGCGGTCATCCGGACCAGCCGGAGGCAGGAGAGCACCGCGGCCACGCACGCCGGTATGAGGAACAGCAACCACATGGCCTTGTTGTATGCCGCCGCCGACGACCCGGGGAACGGCTTCCGGTGGCGCGATACCGAACTGTGACGTCAGGACCCGCAGCTGGAACCGCAACTCGACCCGCAGCTGGAGCCGCAGCTGGACGAGGACCCGCAGCTGTGGGACGAGCCGCAGCTGTGCGAGGAGGACGACCCGCAGCTGTGCGAGGAGGACCCGCAGCTGTGCGAGGACGACGATCCGCCGCTCGACGACCCGCACCCGGAGGACGTCCCGGTGTCCGAGGAGCCGCCGCACCAGGACACCGCGCCGCCGCACGACGACGAGTCGGACGAGCCCGACGAGTCGGACGCGTACGACGCCGAGCAGGAGGACCCCGAGCCCGACGACGACCCGCCGAACGCGCCCCGGGCCGCCGCCTGCTGCGCCACCGCCTGCTGGGCCGCCGCGCCGATCATCGCCTCCTGGAGCTCCTCGTTCGCCAGCTCCGCCCCCGCGACGGCCAGCCCGCCGAGCGCGAGCGCGCCGAGCACCTCGCCGCCGGTCGCGCGCGGGTACAGGCCGGAGCCGGGCGTCCACGGCTTGCCGGTGTTCATGAGCGAGAGCTGGCGCTGCCCGGCCGGGGTGATCCGGCCCTTGGCCGGGCGGGAGGCGAACAGGGTGACCAGGCCGAGTGCCAGCAGGACCACCGGGACCCACACGGCCGGCCGGTCGCCGCGCCCGTCGTCCAGGCCGGCGAGCACGAAGGAGAGCACGGTGAAGAGCACCACGGCGCCCACCGCGAGCCACAGCAGCCGGCGGGCCTTGCGGGCGTCCTTCAGCCGGTCGGGGTGGCGCAGCAGGCCGCGGTCGGCGAGCTCGTCGCCGAGGGCCTGGACGGCGGGGGAGCGCATCACGTCCGCGCGCAGCGGTCCGAGGTCGCGGCTGCCGGTCGGGCCGACGGCCGTCATGATCGCCTCGTCGACGGCGTCGTACGGCCGGTCGTGGGTGAGGGTGACGGTGCCGCCGCGGCTGACCACCGCGCGCTCGGCCAGGTGCATCCGGACGAGCGCGGTGTCGAAGACCCGGCCCGGGCCGCCGGCCAGGAACGCGGCGCTCAGCAGCGGGAGGCCGCCGCCGGGCAGGCCCTTCGGGTGCGGGACGTGCCGGACGCGCCGCCCGGTGTGGTCCACGTACAGGACGGCGGCCACCACGAGGATGGCGGGAACGATGAAGAAGCTGTTGTCCCACATGGGCTGATTCCCCCGAGAGTGAAGAGTGTTACCGGCGCCGCAGGGCCCGGCGCAGGCGGGCCAGCGGTCCCGGTGGACGGGCGGGTGCCGGGTGCAGCCACTGCTCCAGGGCGCGGCGGCAGTCGGCGGCCAGCGGGCGCGCGTGGGTGAGCGCCCACGCGGCGAAGGCCCGGGCGTCGGCCCGGTATCCGGCGGTCTGCGGGTGGGTGCGGGCGTAGGCGAGGAAGAGCGGCCCGTACCGCGGGCCGAGCTGCCGGGGCAGCTCGGGCGCGACGCGGGCGACGGTGTCCCGCCGCTTGGCGGCGAGGCCGGTGGACTGGGCGCGGACCTGCGCCGGGTCGAAGCCCGGCGGGACGGGTCCGCCGGCCACCAGGGCGGCCAGCAGTTCCTCCTGACGCCGTGCGAGCTCCTGCCGCGCCGTGGTGAGGTCGGCTGCGAGGCGTTCGGTCATGGTCGGATGCTCCCCTCCAGCACCCGGCGGATGGCGTCCAGTTCACCGGCCAGCTCGCTGGGCGGCGGGAAGGCGGCGTCCCGTTCGAGCAGGACGCCGGGCGGTGCGACCCGCGCGCACAGTGCGGCCAGCACCTCCAGCACCGGTTCGGTGACGGGGTGGGCGTGGGTGTCGTGCCAGACGCCGTCGACCATCGTGCCGCCCGCGACGTGCACGTAGGCGATGGACTCCAGCGGCAGGCGGTCGAGTTCGGCGGCCGGGTCGACGCCGAGGTTCACCCGGTTGGTGTGCAGGTTGGCGACGTCGATCAGCAGCCGTACGCCGGTGCGCTCGACGAGCTCGGCGAGGAACTGGCCCTCGGTCAGCTCGTCGTCCGGCCAGGCCAGCTGGGCGGCGATGTTCTCCAGCGCGAGCGGCACCGGGAGCTGGTCCTGGGCGATCCGCACGTTCTCGGCGATCACCCGCAGCGCGTCCCACGAGTACGGGACGGGCAGCAGGTGGCCCGCCTCCAGGCCGCCGGCCCGGACGAACGCCAGGTGCTCGCTGACCAGCGGCGAGTCCAGCGCGACGGCCGTCCCGGCGAGCCGGGCGAGGCGCTCGGGGTCGGGCCGGTCGGCGCCGCCGAGGCCGAGCGAGACGCCGTGCGGCACGACGGTGACGCCGCGCTCGCGCAGCACCGTCAGCGAGGCGGGCAGGTGGCCGGCGCAGACGTTCTCCGCGACGACCTCGACCCAGTCCAGGCCGGGCTGACGCTCCACCACGGTGTCGATCTCGCTGCGCCAGCCGAGGCCGACGCCCAGCCGGGGCGCGGGTGCCGGGCCGGCCGGGGCGCCGTCGCCGGAGGCCGCCCGGGTGGGCAGGTTCAGTGCAGGGGAAGTCATCGGTACGCCCCCTTCGGAGGGCCGGGGTGAGGGGCCGTCGGGTGGTGCGGGCGCCGTCGCCGGGACCGCCCGTGGGCCGTGTTGCCGAGAATGTCCCCGGGCGGGGTGGCTGCCAAGCCCCACCCGGTCTTCTCAGAGCATTATTTGAGCTTGTCGACGAGGGACTCTAACCCCCGACCCGATCCGTTCGCGCAGGTGGGGTGGCCTGCGCGCGGAAAATCCGGAGGCGCGGGACGGGAGCCGCGGATAGCGTGCGAACCCATGACTTCGAACGAACCGATGATCCGAGACTTCCGCCCCGCCGACGCCGAGGCGGTGGCGGCCGCCCACCGGGCCGGGCGCGAGCACCTGGTGTGGACCGCCGAGGCCCTGCTCTGGGCGAACGCCCGGCAGAACCCCGACGAGCACTTCCGCACCATCGTCGCCGAGTTGGACGGCCGGGTGGTCGGAGCGGTGCGCTGCGGGCTCACCCTCGGCACGTCGACCACCGGCCTCGGCCACGCCAACGGCAGCGTGCTGCCGGAGTTCCGCCGGCGCGGCGCGGCGACCGCGCTGCTGGCCGCGGCCGAACGGCACCTGGCCGCGCACGGGGTGACCGAACTGCACAGTTGGCTGGACGAGGAGCCCGACTCGCTGGCCTTCGCGGCCGCCCGCGGCTACGAGCTCGGGAGCGCGGCCCACTTCGGCGAGCGGGACCTGACGCTGCCGCTGCCCCCGGCGCCGGTGCGGCCGGCCGGCGTCGAGCTGCGCCCGGCCACCGACTGGGCCGACGATCCGCGCCCGCTGTTCCTGGTGGAGGCGGAGGCCATCCGGGACGAACCCGGCGAGGTGACGATGGACGCCCTGGACTACGAGGAGTGGTTGCAGGGCGACTGGGTCCGGCCCGACCTGGACCCGGCCCTGACGGTGGTCGCCGTGGTGGACGGCGTACCGGCGGCGTTCACCCTGGCGCAGACCGACGGGGCGGACCGCTACTGGTCCGCGTTCACCGCCTGCCGCCGGGAGTTCCGCGGCCGCGGCCTGAGCAAGCTGGCCAAGCTGGAGTCGCTGCGGCTCGCCGCGGCGGCGGGCTACCGGCACGCGTACACCAGCAACGACACGACCAACGCGCCGATGCTCGCGGTCAACGCCTGGCTGGGGTACCAGCGCTGCGCGGGGGAGCGCAAGGGGATCAAGCGCCTGGGGTGACCGTCCGTGCGCGGATCGTGACGCTCCGAATCGGCGCGAGTGGGGTATTTCCGGCCACGGGAGGGGACTTAACCAGGGCGCACAGTTCGTGGTCGAGTCTTCCTCCGGGGGATCAAATGGAGATCCTGCTCCAAGTGCTGATCGCATCGGTCCCGGCCGTGATCGGTTTCCTCGCGGCCCGCTCCCTCGCCCGTACCCGGCTGTTCCTGCGGTACGGCTTCCTCCGGGCGCTGCTCGCGCCGTACAGCCGGGTCCAGATCATCACCCCGAGCATCGAGGCCGCGGAGTTCGCCTTCGCCCGGGACGGCCTGCGGCTGACCGCCCGGGCGCCGAAGAACGTGCTGTTCATGCCGATGGCGGAGGCGAGGGCGATCGCCCAGCTGATCGACCTGCTCCGCAAGGTCAACCGGAAGGCGACGATCGAGCTGGTCGCGGCCGGCGCGCAGGATCCGCGGATGCCGACCTTCTCGATCGGCGGCCCGAGCGTGAACCCGTACACCGAGGGCGTGCTGGGCGCGGTGTTCCCGGACTTCCGCATCGAGTACCCGCAGGCGGCGCGGGCCCGGTGGGGCGGGATGACCTTCGAGGCGCTGTACAACGCGTCCGACGAGCTGATCCGGGACCACGGCTTCATCTTCGTGACCCGAACGCCCCGGCACGCGCCGTGCGTCGTGCTGTGCGGGGTGTTCGCGTTCGGCTCCGCGATGGCGGTGGAGGCGCTCGCGGGGGCGGGCCGGAAGTCGCCGCTGGCGGCGCTGTTCCGCTCGGGGGAGAAAGGATTCGTCGCGGTCGAGGGGCGGGTGATCGGCCTGGAGACGGTGGACGTGACGGTCGAGGTGTGCCGGATCCTGCCGCTGCCCTGACGTGGCCGCCCTGACGCAGCTGCCCTGACGCAGCTGCCCTGACGAAGTTGCCCTGACGGCCGGGCCGCGTGGGCCGCGGCAGTTCGCGGTGTCCACGTACCGTCCCGCCGAGTGAGACGATTGGTCTCGACCAGATGGCACGAATCCGGACGGTTCGGGAGCGTCTGGGGCACGAACTCGCGGCGATCGCACAGGTTTTGCCCCGCTCCTGACACATCGTCGGCATAATCGCGCACATGACGATCAACCGTGCCTCCCTGAGCGCGATCGCCGACGACCTCCACGTGTGGCTTCCCCCGAAGCGGGGCTGGGGACTGGCGAACTGCGGGCTGCTGACCTCCCGGAAGACCGCGCTCTGGATCGACACCCCCTACGACCCGGCGCTGGCCTGGGAGTTCCTCGCCGCGAGCCGCCGGGTGCTGGCCGACGGCGTCACCGTCGACCGGGTGATCGTCACGCACGCCAACGGCGACCACCTCTGGGGAGCCGGCGTCGTCCCGGACGCCGAGGTGATCTCCACCCGCGAGGCCCTGGAGCACATCCACTACGAGCCCACCCCGCAGCAGCAGCACGCGCTCGTCGCGGGCGGCGACCCGGACTCCCCGCTCGGCGGCTACCTGCGCGAGCACTTCGGCGGCTTCGACTGGTCGCAGACCGAGCCGGTGCGCCCGGACACCGTCTTCACCGGCGAGCTCGAACTCACGGTGGGCGAGCACCCCGTGCACGTCATCGCCCTGCCCTCGGCCCACACCGGCGGCGACCTGATCGTCCACCTGCCGCACCGGCGCACGGTGTTCGCCGGCGACGTCATCTTCGGGTCGACCGCCCAGCAGCCCGGCGACCACCCCTCGCACTGGGCCGGCCCGCTGGAGAACATCGTCGCCGCGTGCGAGCGGATCCTCGACACCGGCGCCGAGACCGTCGTCCCCGGCCACGGCCCGGTGCTCGACCGCGACGGCGTCCGCGCCCACATCGCCTACCTCGCGTACGTCCGCGAGCGCACCCACGCGCTGCACACCGCAGGAATCCCCGCGCTGGACGCCGCCCGCCGGGTGATCGCCGAGCAGCGCCACCCCGAACTCGGCCTGCCCGAGCGGCTGGTGCTCACCGTCGCGGCCGAGTACCGGCACCTGGACGGCGGCGAGGCGCCGAACGTCCTGGAGGCCATGACCCAGGTCGCCCTCGTCGCGCGCGAGATCACCGAGGACTCCGTCCGCGCCCGGCGGCTCCTCCCCGACATCGGTTACCGGGACTGACCGGGCCCGGCCCGCCACCAGCCAGCCAGCAGGAAACCCCCCCCGAGGACACCCATGACGCAGATCGCGCTGATCGCGCTGATCACCACGGTGCTGGCCGCCGCGACGGCGGGCGTGCTGGCCCGCGGCCGGGCCCGGGCCACCACCCGGGCGGCCGTCGCCGAGGAGCGCGCCCACGTCGCCGAGCAGCGCGCCCGCGCCGCCGAGGAACGGCTCGCCCGCGCCGAGCACCGGCTGCACGAGTCGGCCGCCGCCGCCCGCGAGGCCACCGACGAGGCCGAGGCCCGCTACCGGGCCGCGGAGGAGCGCACGCGCGACGCCGAACTGCGCGCCCGCGCCGCCGAGGACGCCGCCCGCGACGCGCGGGACGCCACCCGCGAGGCCGACGGCCGCACCGCCGCCGCCGACACCAGGGCCGCCGAGGCCGAGCGCCGCCTCGCCGTCGCCGAGGAGCGCGGCGCCGCCCTGCTCGCCGAGGTCCGCCACCTCGCCGACGAGCGCCTGCCCGCGACCGCGGTGCGGCTCAGCCACGTCAACGCCCCCGCCGTCGGCCCGCTGTCCGCGCAGGTCGTCGGCCCGGACGCGACCGAGGCCCTCCAGGCCGTCCTGGACGCCGCGGCCGGCGCCATCACCGACGAGCGCGAGCGGGTCGACGCCGCCGCCCGCGCCGCGATGCGCGGCGCCACCTCCAAGATCCAGACGCTGCTCTACCAGATCCAGAGCCTGGTCCAGCAGCTCCAGGACGACAACGACGACCCCCGGCTGCTGGAGGTCGACTTCCGCAACGAGGTCGCGCTGCGCCGGATCCAGACCGTCGCCGTCCTCTGCGAGGCCTGGCCCGGCCTCGCCCGCAGCGACTCCCCGCTCGCCGAGGTCGTCGTCGGCGCCCTCTCCCGGGTGCCCGGCTACGCCCGGATCAAGGTCGCCAACCACCTGCGGGAGAACCGCCTCGCCGTGGTCGCCCGCGCCGCCGAGCCGCTCGCCAT
This sequence comes from Kitasatospora sp. NPDC059747, assembly GCF_042732955.1. Lineage (NCBI taxonomy): Bacteria > Bacillati > Actinomycetota > Actinomycetes > Kitasatosporales > Streptomycetaceae > Kitasatospora > Kitasatospora sp. NPDC059747. The sequence continues at coordinate 16,025 of NZ_JBHWGV010000166.1, forward strand.
CACCGTCGCCGAACTGCTCGCCAACGCCACCGCCTACTCGCACCCGGAGACCGACGTCCCGGTCACCGTCCAGCAGGGCGGCCGCGGCGCACTGGTGATCATCGACGACAGCGGCATCGGCATGGACGACGACCAGCTTCGCCGCGCCCGCCGCCTGCTGGCCGGCCCGCCCGACGTCCTGCTCACCGAGCTCGGCAACCCGCCCAAGACCGGCTTCGCGGTGATCGGCAAGCTCGCCCGCCAGTACGGCTTCTCCTGCCACATCGAGCCCTCGCCGTACGGCGGCATGCGGACGATCCTGCGCATCCCGGCCGCGCTCGTCACCGTCGTCGACGCCGGGCAGCCGCTGTCGGTGCTCACCCCGCTGCCGCTGCGGGCCGGCGCCGGGCCCGCCCCCGCGCCCACCGTCCAGGCCGTCCCGCCGATGCGCGACGCGGGCGAGGACGCCGGACTGCCCCCGCTCGCCGACCGGCACCACCAGCCGGGCCCGCACCCGGCGCCCGCCATGCACGTCGTGCCGTCCGCCGCCGCCGGACGGCCCGTCGCGGGGGGGTGGCGTTTACACCACTACGAGCCCACGCGACCGAACAACAAAGC
>NZ_JBHWGV010000167.1:0-12793 GCF_042732955.1 Kitasatospora sp. NPDC059747
TCGCGGGCCCCCCCCCCCTCCCCGGCCCCCCGCCCGAACCCCCCCCCCCCCCCCCGTGGTTCGCCCGGGGGGGTTATGGGGCGGGCGGCCGCTCCCCCCCGCGGCCGGCCCTCGGCGATCCACCGCATCACCTCGGGGTCGGCGTTGATGGCCGCCATCGGGGCCACGTCCTCCTCCCGCCAGCGGCGCAGGATCAGGCGGGGCGTCTCGATCGTCACCATGAGGTCCGTTCCTTCCGGTCCGTCCGGTCCATGCGAGCGTCCTTCCGCGTGGCCGGGTGCACCGAACTCGTGGGCGTGGCCGGCACTTCGGCCGCCTCCAGGTCGGGGTGCGCGGCAGCCCCGCGCCGGGCTGCCACCACCCGCTCCGGCAAACGCCGTCGATCACCGTTGCCCATCACGAAATCCCCTCCCCCGCGAAGGGCCACGAGCCTACCCTGGACCACATGACCGCAGCCGATCCCGACTGGATCACCATCGTCGCCTACGAGAACCTCCCGGGCAGCCCCCGCCCGATGGCGGCCGTCCGCGCTTGACTGCGCGAGCGGGGCGTCGACTGGATGCCCTGGCCGGCGAAGGACTTCCTCGTGAACCTGGTCTGCGGGCGTGACGCGGACGGACGCTGGCACGGCTGGTACGACGTCCGCCTGCCCGCGGACGCGCTGCGCCCGCTCGGCCTCCACCCCGACCAGCCGACGGCGACCGCCAACGGGCCGTCCCCGCCCGGGTGGTGGCACGCCGAGGCCGAACGCCGCGCGCGCCGCGAAGGCTGAGCCGATCATGCCCGCTGGAGCATGGCGCGATAACGCGATTGGTCTTGGAAACGACCGACTCGCACGTCATAGCGTCGAGGGAGTTCGCACACGAGGTCACAGCGAAGGGAATCCACCATGGTCACCAACGGACGCAGCAGTGGGTACACGATGGTCAAAAGGTTCCTCGCCGCCTCGTTGGCCACAGCCGCGGATTCGTCGCGGTGGGCACCGCGGACGCCGGCACCCCGCGAAGGGGCGGCGTCGAGGTCCTCGAACTCACGGTCCGGAACGACCAGTACCAGGCGGTGGACCTCGGCCCGGCCGGGCCGAGCCTGGGTGACATGGACGTCTACTCCGGCACCATCGTCAAGGACGGCCGCAGCGTCGGGCGCGGGGGCGGATCGTGTCAGGTCGTGCAGCTCGACGGCGGCGTGGTCACGGCTCAGTGCGTGATCACCTTGGAGGTCGAGGGCGGCTCCCTGACGCTCCAGTCGCTCTGGACGAGGAGGTCGAGCGCCCCGCTCGACATGGCCGTCACGGGCGGTACGGGCTCCTACGCCACCGCGCGCGGCACCGTCCGCTTCTGGAACATCGGCACGCCGGCCGAAAGGGCGCGGGCCGAGATCCAGCGCTGACACCGCAGGCTGGGCCACCGTCCTCCGGCCGCACACGGGAAGTCGGCCCCGCCGACTTCCCGTGCACCACCCCGACGGAACTGAACGACCTCTCCGTCAGGATTGGGGCTCTTCGGGTGCCATCGGTCTTGAAAAAGGGCTGGCCGGATTTACCGGACGACAGTGCCGGCGGCCGGTGAAAACCCGGTGAAACCCGGCTACTTCCGCAACGGCCCCTAACCGCCGAACCGCACCGCCGTGGCTCGCGAGCGCGAGACCGTGTCGAGCCGGAGCACGGACGCCGCCTCGGGCACCGGATCGCCGTGGTCGAGCGCCGCCGACAGCCGGGCCAGCCCGACCCGGTGGCGGGCGAAGACCCGGGCGGAGGCGTGCCGGCCCCGGGCACGCTGGCCGTCGAGGGCCGCGGCGGCGCCGACGTCGAGCAGGACGACGTGCAACTCGCGCCCCCGGCGGCCGGCTTCGCGCGCGAGCCACCGCCGCATCCACGCGCGGCTGCCGCAGTCGTGCACGAGCAGCGGGCCGCCCCGCCGGACGGAACTCCGCAGGAGCAGCACGTGGCGCAGCCGGGCCCACGGCCGGTAGGCGGCGTACGGCAGCCACGCGGGCATGACGGCTTCGCACGCCTCGTGGACGGCCCGCGGATCGACCACCGCGACGGCAGCCGCCGCCGACCAGCGCCGCAGCAGCGTGCTCTTGCCCGCGCCGGGCAACCCCGAGACGACCACGACCGCGCCCGCCGGGTACCGCACCGTGAACCCCGGCCCGTCCGCGCCCCGCAGGTCGACCACCCCTCGCGGCGACACCCGCGTCCCGTCCGTCGTGCTGCCCATCCGGCCCCCGTTCGTACTCGACCGGGAACCATAACAGCCCCGCGCGCCACCACCGCGCCGCCTACCGACATGATGGTGCGTCAGTTCATCGACGGCCGGTCATCGAGGACCGGTCGTCGACAACCAGGAAGGCCGAACGTGACCGCGACGTACACCGGGCTGGTGCTGGCGGGGCTGGCGCGCGATCCGGGGCGGGTGGCGATCCGCTGCGGGGAGCGCGCGCTGACCGGGCAGGAGTGCCTCGACGCCGTCCACCGCCTGGCGCGTGCGCTGGAGGGCGCCGGGCTGGGGCGCGGGGACGGGGTGACGGTGCTGGCCGGGAACCGGCCGGAGACGGTGCTGGTGCGGCTGGCCACCAACGTGCTCGGCTGCCGGGTGGCCGCGCTGTACCTGGACCGGCCGGTGGCCGAGCAGGTCGCGACGGCCGCGTTCGCCGGCACCGACGCGCTGGTGTTCGACCCGGCGCGCTTCGGGACGGCCGCCGCGCACATCGCCCGGGCCCTGCCCGCCGCCGGCCTGTTCGCGCTCGGGCCGACGGACCTCGGGACGGACCTCCTGGAGCTCGCCGCGCCGCTGTCCCCCGCCGCGCTCGCGCCCCGGGGCCGGCCGGAGGACGTCATGGCGGTGCGGTTCACGAGCGGCACGACCGGACGGCCGAAGGGCGTGGTGCGCCGGTTCGCCCGCCCGCCGAGGCCCGAGCTGCCGGCCGCGTCGGTGTTCCTGCTGTGCACGCCGCTGGGCCACGGCGGCGGGACGTCGGCGGACCTCGCGCTCGCGGCGGGCGGTTCGGTGGTGCTCCAGGACGGCTTCTCGGCGGACGCGGTCCTGGCCGCCGTCGAGGAGCACGCCGTCTCCCGGGTCCACCTCCCGCCGCACCTGCTGTACCGGGTCCTGGACCACCCGATGCTGCCGCGGACGGACGTCGGCAGCCTGCGCCGCGTCACCTATACGGGCGGCCCGGCCGCCCCGCGGCGGCTCGCGGAGGCGACGCGCCGCCTGGGGCGGGTGCTGCACCAGACCTACAGCCTGACGGAGTGCGGCCCGGTGGCACGGCTGACGCCGGACGAGCACCTCGACCCGCGGCTCCTCGGCACGGCGGGCCGGCCGTACCCGGACACCGAGGTGCGCATCCTGGACGAGGACGGCACACCGCTGCCGCCCGGCGGGACCGGAGAGATCCACGTCCGCACGCCGACGGTGATGGAGGGCTACTGGCGGGACCCGGAGCTCACCGCCGAGGTGCTGCGGGACGGCTGGCTGCGCACCGGGGACCTCGGCGGCCTGGACGCGTCCGGCTACCTGACGGTGGCCGGCCGGCGCGAGCCGATGGCGATCGTGGACGCGCACAACGTGTACCCGCGGGACGTCGAGGGGCCGCTGCTCACGCACCCGGAGGTCCGGGAGGCGGTGATGTTCGCGACGTCCGGGCCGGACCTGCTGGAGCGCGTGCACGCGGCGGTGACGACGGCGCCGGGCGCGCGGGTGACGAAGGAGCAGCTGCACCGGTGGGTGCGGGAGCGGAGCGGTCCGCTCAGCGCGCCGACGTCGATCCTGGTCCTGCCGCAGATCCCGCTGACGGGGACGGGCAAACCGGACCTGGCGGTGCTGCGGGCGCTGGTGGACGGCGCCCCGGGGTACGCGTCCGCCGCCCTGGGGGCGCGCGAAGGGGTGTGACGCGCCCCCTTGATGCTTCGAGCGCCCGCGCGGGCGACCTCTCGCGCGGTGCTCGGCGGGAACAACCGCAGGTGGACACTCGTCCGTGCGGACCGATGTGCCGATAAAGCTCCGGCGGCGTTCCCTCGCACCGTCCCCAGGAGGCACCTCCGTGACCTGGCTCCGCGTCCTGACCGCGCTCGGCATCCTCGCCGTGGCCGGCAGTGCCCTGCTCGTCTTCGCCCTCTGCACCGCGGCCGCCCGGGGCGAACGCGCCGGGGAGCCGCCCGACCTCCGCGAGGAGGCCGAGCGGAGCGGACTCTTCCAGCACATGGGCGGCGGCGAGACCTAGCTGTTCCGTCCCGCGAGGACTCAGTGCCCCGCGATGTCGTCCGGCCGGACCTCGATGTGGTCGGCCGCGAGGTCGACCGCCACCCGGTGCTCCATGCCCAGCGCCTCCAGGAACTTGACGGGCAGCTGGACCCGCCCGGTGCGGTCCAGCATCACGTACTCGCGCTCGTTGACCGACTCCTCGCCGTGCTCGTCCGTGACGGTGCGGCGCAGCACCTCGCTGCTGGTCCGGCCGTCGCGGATGGCGACGGTGCGGCGGACCTCGCCGGCCACCATCGGGTCGTGGGTGACGATCACGACGGTGGCGCCGAGTTCGCGGTTGACGGTGCGGAAGGCCTCGAAGATGACGGCGCCGGTCTCGGAGTCCAGCTCGCCGGTGGGCTCGTCGGCCAGCAGGACGGGCGGGTTGTTGGCCATCGCGACGGCGATGGCGACGCGCTGCTGCTGGCCGCCGGACAGCTCGTCGGGGCGGCGGTGGGCGAGGTCGCCGATCTCCAGTGCCTCCATCAACTCGGCCACCCGGGCGGCCTGTTGCCGGGAGTTCCCGCCCCCGCGACGGCCGCGCAGCTGCATCGGCAGGGCGATGTTCTCGGCGGCGGTGAGGAAGGGCAGCAGGTTGCGGGCGGTCTGCTGCCAGATGAAGCCGACCACTTCGCGCCGGTAGCGCAGGCGTTCGCGCGCGGACATCTCCAGCAGGTCGCACCCGGCGACGGTGGCCGTCCCGGCGGTCGGCACGTCGAGGCCGGCCAGGATGGTGAGCAGGGTGGACTTGCCGCTGCCGGAGGCGCCGACGAGGGCCACCAGATCGCCCTGGGCGATGGTGAGTTCGAGGCCCTGGAGGGCCTGGACCTCGATCCCCTCGGCGCTGAAGATGCGGACCAGCCGGTCGCACACGATGGCCGCGCCCGCGCCGTACGCCTTGGGCGAGGCCGCGGCGAGGGCCCGCTGCTGGAGCTCCTGGAGGGTGGGGACCGCGACGGCCGTCCGCTCTTGGGGGGTGCTCTTCACCGCTGGTCTCCTGTCGTCTTCGTCGTCTCGACGGTCACGTCACGCGCACGCCCGTTCAACGCTGGTCCCCCGCCCGCAGTTCGGCGGCGAGCTGGCGCCGCCCGGAGACGAAGGTCTCCGCCACCACGCCCGCGCAGACCACGAGCGTCAGCCCGGCCGTGGGCAGCAGCACGGGCAGCAGGGCGGGCGTCAGCTTCTCCCCTACGGACGCGCCGACCAGGGCCGACAGGTCGAAGGCGGGCCCGAGCAGGCCGACCGCCGCCAGCGCGACGAGCGCGCCCCCGAGGGCCGCCACCAGGGTCTGGGGCAGGGCCTCGGCGAGGATCAGCGCGAGCCCCTGGCGCGGCCGCAGGCCCAGGGTGCGCAGCCGGGCGAGCATCGCGCCGCGCTCGGGGGCGGCCCGGAGGAGCGTGAGCAGGACGGCGAGCAGGGCGAAGCCAGCGGCCGCGGCGACGGCGGCCCAGAAGAGGCGCTGCGCCGAGCGCTGGAGCGGGTCGGCGGCCAGCCGGGCGGCCACCTCGGCGCTGGTGTGCACGGTGTAGCCCCCGGGCAGGGCGTGCGAGTCGCGTCCGGCGGCCTCGGCCGTGTCCCGGACCACCTTGACGAGGCCGGTGGCGGCGGTGATCCCCTTGTCGCGGACCAGCGCGGTGAACTGCCCGTCGTCGATGGCACCGACGCCGAACCAGGCGTTGACCCGGCCGAGTTCGGGCAGCCGGGCGGTGGCCGGACCGACCGGCACGACGACGAAGGGCTTGAAGGCGCCCGGCAGGGCGGGGGTGGCGTCGACGCCGCCCGCGCCGGTCAGGAGCAGTTCGTTGCCGCTGGGCAGCCGCAGCCGGACGGGGCCGCCGCCGACCTTGGGCACGAGGGCGCTGCTGAACAGGGCGGGCACCGGGGTGTCCGGGCCGCCGGGGCCGGCTGCGAGCGCGGCCGGGTCGAAGGCGCCGGACCGGAGGGTGCGCGCGATCTCGGCGTACGCCGCGGGCTCGGCGACCACGAGGGTGACCTGGGCGGAGCCGTCCCTGGTGCCCATGAGGAAGGTCTCGGTGTCCGTCCAGACGCCGGTGCCGGCCCGGACGCCGGGCAGGGCCGCGGCCGCCCGGGTGAACTCCTCCGGCAGGGTGGGCCCGACCGGCAGGGTGAGCGAGGCGTCGCCGCCGACGGTGAGCCGGGCGGCGCGCAGCCGCACGCCGTCGACGTCGCCGAGGACGGTGGCGCCGAACCCGGCCGTGGTGACGGCGATCAGCAGGGCGAGCAGCGGCAGCACCGAGGGGCGGCGGCGCCCGGTGGTGTCGCGGGCGGCCCGGGCGAGGCCGAGGAAGCCGACCAGGCCGCGCCCTCGCCCGGCGGCTGCGGCCAGCCAGCCGACCACGACGGGCTGGACCCGGGCGAGCAGCACGCCGCCGGAGACCGCGAGCAGCAGCGGGGCAGCGATCAGCAGCGGGTCGACGCCGGTGCCGACGGGGGCGACGCCGCGTCGGCGGACCTCCGCGACGGCGGCGCCGGTCAGCACCAGGACGACGAGTTCGCCGATGACGCGGCGCCAGCCGCCGGGGGCCTTCGGTTTGGCCCACAGCAGCGCGGCCCGGGCCGGGAAGGCCAGCAGCGCGAGCAGCGTGGCCACGCCCGCGGCGAGGACGGACCCGCCCCAGCGCGGGGTGGGCAGCAACACCAGCGCGAGCGTCGTGGCGAGCACGGCGGCGGGCAGGACGGTGACCGCGCCCTCGCCGAGCAGGCGCAGCAGCACGCCGCCGCGGGAGCCGCCGCGGGCCTGGAGCAGGCGCAGTTCGGCGGTGCGCCGTTCGGTGACGAGGGCGGCGGCCAGGCAGAGCACCACGGTGGCGACGCCCGCCACGCCGGCCGGGCCGATCGCGGCGATGGGCGCGGCGGCCTCGTACCGGGCGGTGGCGCGGTCGAGGACGTCGGGCAGGGAGGAGTTGACGCGCAGGTCCGGGCGGCCGGTCTCGGCGGCGAGGTCGGTGGCGCCGCGCCCGGTGATGTACCCGCTGACGGCGGTGCGCAGGTCGCCCAGCCGGTCGGCGCGCACGACCGCGGTGTCCAGGGGGAGCGACCAGAAGTTCCGGGCGTCCTTGAGGTTGCCGCCCCACGCGAGGAGGGCGTCGAGGGTGGAACCGTCGACGACGCCGCCGGTCGTCCAGGCGCCGCCGGGCGCGCAGGCCCGGGTCTGGCAGGCCAGGTCGTCCCAGTACGGGTCGTTCTCGTCGGCCCGGTAGAGGCCGACGACCTTGGTCCGGACCGGCCCGCCGAACTCCTCGCCGTTGTCGAGGACGTCGCCGAGCTTGATCCCGATGGTCTCGGCGCCCGCCCTGCTGATCGCGATCGGCAGCGGCTGGCCGGGGGCGGCGGGCCCGGGCCAGGCGCCGTCGGTGAGGGTCGCGTGGCCGGCGACGCCGTGGAGGTACATCAGGTCGAGCCCGGGGTTGGACTCCGTGAGGTGGACCAGGCCCGGGTTCCTCAGCTCGCGGCCGCGGACCGTGGTGCCGTAGACCGGCCCGGAGGGCGCCGGCGGCACGTCGCGGCCGATCCGCTCGGCCAGCTTTCGCGCCACGGGGTCGAGACGGGCCGCGGTCTCCTCCCGCGTCAGGCCGGAAGTGGCCTGCAACCTGGTGTTCGAGGTGCCGCGCTCGCGCAGGAACTCGCGCAGCGCGCCGTCCGCGCCGCGGTCGACGGCGCGGGGGAAGGCCGCCGCCAGCAGGACGGTGGCGAAGGCGAGCGCGGCCATGAGCAGCGCGGCCAGCGGCGCCGAGCGCAGCCGGGTCCGCACCCAGGGCGCGGGGCGCCGGCCGACGCGGGGGCGGGGCACGGTGGTGCCGGCCTGGGTGGTCACATCTCCTCCACGTGGCGCAGCCGGGCGGCCACGTCTCGACGGCGGCGTCCGGTCAGGAAGGCCGACAGCAGGGGCACGAGGGCGATGGCGGCGGCGAGCAGGAGGGTCTGGCCGGCCGGCAGCTCGATCAGCGCCTCGGGCATCGGGCGGCGGGCGGCGGGGGTGAGCACCACCAGCGGCACGATCAGGTGGACGAGCAGGGTGCCGAGGCCGAGCCCGACGGCGGCGCCGAGGGCGACCAGGAGGGTCTGTTCGGCAGCCGCGGTGCGCGTCACGTGCTTGCGCGGGGTGCCGAGGGCGAGCAGCAGGGCGGAGTCGCGGGAGCGTTCGCGGGCGGCGGCGGCCACGGCGGCGCCGAAGCCGATCGCGGCGAGGATCGCGGTGGCGACGGCGATGGCCATGAGGGCGCTCTGCGGGGCGGCGCCGACCGGATCGCCGAGCAGGGCAGCGGCGGTCTCGTCGGAGAGCTGGACGGTCTGGACGCCGGGGGCGGCGCGCAGCGCGGCGGCGGCCTCGGCGGGGGTGCGGTCGCCGGGGCCGGTGGCGGGCAGCCACCACTCGGCGCGGCCGGGCAGTTCGCGGCCCTGGGCGGCGAGCAGGCGGGAGGTGGTGGCGAGGTCGACGACGAGGGCGCTTTCGCCGACGACCGGCAGTGCGTCGACGGCTGCGGTGACCTTGACCTGGAGGACGGTCCCGGCGGTCTGGACCCGCAGGGTGTCGCCGACGGCGGCCCCGGCGGCGGTCAGGTAGCCGCGGGTGGCGACGCCGCTGAGCCCGGTGGGGGCGGTGGCCCCGGCCGGGGTGAGGACGGCGCGCAGGGTGTCGCCGCGGCCGTCGGCGAAGCGGTAGCGGAGGGTGAACAGCGCTGCGGGGTCGGCCGGTTCGGCGGCGAGCTCGGCGGCCGGGCCGGGCTTCTCCACCTCCTTGCCGACGTTCGGCGCGGTCGCGCTCCAGCCGAACCCGGCGGGGGCGGCGACGGGCGCGGCGGGGCCGCCGGCGGTGTCGGAGACGGCGATCCGGTGGACGGTCAGCTCGCCGTCGGCGCGGTCGCCGAAGGACACGATCGCGCCGACGAGCGTCAGCGGCGCGGCGGGTGAGCCGAGCGGGGCGTCCACGAGCGTGCTCAGGTCGGCCGTCGCGTGGACGTCCCCGCTGAACGGGAGCACGGAGAGCGCGGCCTTGTAGGTGATCCCGAAGCGGTCGCGCAGGAGCAGCCGGGCCTCGGGACGCACCGGCTCGGCCCGCGGCCCGTCGGGGCGGCCGGCCACGTCCTGCTGCGTGACCGACACGTCGGCGTCGATCCTCAGCGGCTTGCCGGGCAACGGGATCCCGGCCTGCGCGCCGGTCGGCGCGGGCTGCCCAAGGGCACCGAACAACTCCTGCCGGGAGTGCCCGGCGAGCAGGTCGGCACGGACGGGGACGCGCTCGGCGAGGGCGGCGCCGTCCACCGCGACGAACTGGCCGGTGCCCTGCGGCAGCGGCTGCTCGGAGCGGAGCACCGGGACGAGCCGGTCGCCGCCGGGCAGGGCGCCGTAGCGGCCGGCCTGGCCCATCGGGGAGTTCTGCGAGTCGGCGATGCGCAGGCCGCCGGCCGTGCCGAAGGCGGCCCGGTCGCGCTGGGAGGCGGACCAGGTGGCGTGCTGGCCGAGCGCCAGGACACCGGTGGACACCGCCATCACGAGCAGCAGGACCGGCCCGGTGGCCCGGCCGGGCCGGCGGGCGAGCTGCCAGCCGACCAGGGCCGGGCCGAGGCCCCGGCCGCGCGCGGCGATCCGGGCGCCGAGGCGCGCGACGAGCGGCAGCAGGCGCAGCACCACGAGGGTGCCCGCGCACAGCGCCAGGGTCGGGGTGGCGACGAGCAGCAGGTCGACGCCGAGGCGGCCGCTGGAGTCGGTGGACAACCCGCCGCCGTACTGGGCGAGTTGCTGGTAGGCGAGGGCGGCCAGGGCCAGTACGGCGAGGTCGCCGCCGTTGCGGGCGACGCCGGCGACGAGCGCCTGGCGGCGGCCGGTGCGGGCGCGCAGGGCGGCGCCGGCGCCGCGCAGCAGGCCGGGCACGGCGGCGAGCAGGACGCAGGCGAGGGCGCAGGCGGCGGCGATCGGCCACAGCGCCCAGCTGATCCCGGTGTCGAGGGTCACCCGGCCGGCGAGGGCGCGGACGAGGAACGGGGTGAGCAGCGGCGCGAGCGCGGCGGCGGGCAGGGCGAGCAGCAGCGATTCCACGGCGGTGAAGGCGCCGATCCGGCCGCCGGACGCACCGCGGGCGGCGAGCAGTTCGTTCTCGCGTTCCTGGCGGGAGGCGATCAGGTGGACGACGAGCAGCAGGGCCGCGGCGGCGAGGACGCTCAGTTGGAGGGCGCCGATCAGCAGGGTGGACCGGGCGACGAGCAGGCCGGAGGCCAATTCGTGCATCACGTCGGGGAGTTCGGTGGTCGCCTGGAGTCCTGCGCGGTCCCGCAGGCGGTCCGCGAGGCCCTGGGCGCGGTCGCCGACGGCCTTCGCGACGGCCTCGTCGGCGCCCGCGAAGTCGGCGTCGAGCAGCCAGCCGCGGCCGTCCTGCGGGAGTCCGCCCGTGGTGAAGGCGCTGCGGTCGACGAGCATCGGTCCGTAGGTGGTGAAGCCGCCGGCGGCGACCTCCCGGCCGCCGAGCGGGTCGAGGCGCCAGTACGGGTCGGTCCGGTCGAGGGCGCGGTAGACGCCGGTGATGCGGACGGTGAGCGGGGTGCCCGAGGAGCGGTCGTCCAGCCTGACGTCGGCGGGCAGGGCTTCGGGGGCGAGGCCGAGGCGGGTCAGCGTACTCTGCGGGACGGCCGCCTGCGGGACCGGCCCGGTGGCGGCGGCCGGCCAGGCCCCGGCGAGCAGGCGCACCCGGCCGCGGTCGAGGTCGGCGAGGACGGTGAGGTCGGCCTTGGCCGTGCCGCCGGAGTCGCCGGTTCCCGGCAGGCCGTAGGAGCGGCTGCGGAGCACGCCCTGGGTCTGCACGGGCAGGGAGCCGAAGAGCGCGGAGCGGTAGGCGTCGAGCGCGGGGTCGTCCTTCGCCTGCCGGTCGAGGCCGTGTTCGACCGTCACCAGGACGGTGGTCCGGGCGTGCCCGGGGCCCTGGAGCGTCCGGCGCAGTCCGGCATCGCCGACGCTCCGGTTGAACGCGACCAGCGCCGTCAGCACGGCCGTCGTGATCAGCACGGTGAGCAGGACGGCGGCGGCCAGCGGCAGCCGTCCGCGCAGCCGGCGCACGACGAAGCCGAGCATCGAGTTCCTCCCCCGTACGTCCACGGCGCATGATCGCCGGATAGCGGACGATGCTGTCAGATTCGTTCAACGAACGGAAGGGACTTGCGCGAATCAGGTGAGTAGTGAGCAAATTCCTTGCACCACGACTCCACACATCGTCAGTACGCCATGCACAGTTCAGGAATTCGGTCCGCGCGGGGACCTCAACGCACAAACCGCGACCGCGGGTTCGACAATCGGATAACGAAGGGAGACGTCACATGACGCAGCAACCGGACGTCATCGCCACCGCACCGATGGTGGCCGTGACCGACCTCCGGCGGAGCTTCGGCAGCGGCGAGCGGACGGTCCACGCGCTGCGCGGCGTCTCGTTCGAGATCCGCCGGGGCGAACTCACCGCCCTCAAGGGCCGCTCGGGCTCGGGCAAGACCACCCTGCTCAACCTCGTCGGCGGCCTGGACGCGCCGACCGGCGGCACCATCGCCCTCGACGGCACCGACCTCGGCGGCCTCGACGAGGACGGCCGGCTGGCACTGCGCCGGGAGCGGATCGGCTTCGTCTTCCAGTCCTTCGGCCTGATCCCCATGCTCACCGCCGCCGAGAACGTCGGCGTGCCGATGCGGCTGCGCAAGACGGCCCCCGCCGAGCGCGAGGAGCGCGCCCGCGCCCTGCTCGCCCTCGTCGGCCTCGCCGAGCACGCCAACCAGCGGCCCGGCGAGCTCTCCGGCGGGCAGCAGCAGCGCGTCGCGATCGCCCGGGCCCTCGCCAACGAACCCGGCCTGATCATCGCCGACGAGCCCACCGGCCAGCTCGACTCGGAGACCGGCCGCGCGATCATGCAGCTGCTGCGCGCCGTGGTCCACAGCGAGGGCGTCACGGTACTGGTCGCCACCCACGACCAGACGCTGATGGAGCTCGCCGACCGGGTGATCGAGCTGAGCGACGGCAGGATCCTCGACTAACCGGCCTGGAGCGCCGCCTCGCACTCGCGGCACCGCCGGGTCCGCTGGGACGGCGGGTACCACGGCTCGCCGGGCCCGGACGGCCGGTAGGGCTCGCGCTCCAGGCCGGCCGTGTCGAGCCCGCAGAAGGTGACGGGACCCGGGTCCTCCGGCACGTCCGGGTCGGCCGCCGCCGCGTGCACGAACCGCACCCGGGCACTCAGGTCGACCTCGCCCGCGTCCAGGACCTCCGTGGACGGTTCGAGTTCCAGCATCACCACAACACCAGTCATACGTCGACCCTGCGCCAGACCTCCGCCGCCCGCACCCCCAGTGGCCCGACCGTCACCCCCGCGCGCGAAAGCCGACTGCGCGCGCCGGAATAATCCCCCGAATTCATTCCCCCCACGAATCGACCGGCATCACCGGCACGAATACGGCGGGCGGGCGCCAAAGTACCCCCGCCCCCCCCCCCGCGCAACCGCGCCCGCCCGCCCAACCCCCGGGAACGGGGCCGCTCCGGGGTGATCAGCAGACCCGCCC
>NZ_JBHWGV010000167.1:12803-16587 GCF_042732955.1 Kitasatospora sp. NPDC059747
CTGGTGGAGACGGCCGCGATCCACGGGTGGGCCCGGTGCAGCGCCCGGTTGTCGTGGGGGGCCGCCCGCCCCCGGGCCCGCCCCCCCCCGCACGCTCGAATCGGCTCAGGCCGTCACACCGCCGGGAACGGGTCCAGGTCCGGCTTCAGCAGCTGACCGGCCGCCGGCACCTTCTGGTCCACCAGGTAGCGGGTGACCAGCTCGTTCAGGGCCTTGCTGCGGCCGACCGCGCAGTGCTCGATCGAGTCGACGCTGACCAGCACGGCGTTGCCCAGCTCCTGCTGCATCCGCTGCGCGAACTTGTACTGGGTGGCCGGGTCGTAGAGGTTCCCGATCACCATCACGGTGTTCGCGCTCTTGCGGTCCCACGGGCCGGCGAAGCGCTCGGCGTCGACCGCCGGGGCCGGCCAGCTCGCGCACGCCGGCGCGTCGAAGGCCTGGAAGCGGCCGAAGGTGGGCGACTCCTTCTCCCACTTGCGGGCCGCGTTGGCGAAGGCCCGGTCGTTCGACGGGTACGGCTTGTCCTGGCAGTTGACGGCCAGGTACGAGTCGTCGCCGGTGTACTCCGAGTCCGCCGGCGCCTCGCGCAGCGCGTGCGGCACGGCCACCGCGAGCCCCTTGGCGTCGTCGGCGGCGGCGGCCTTCGGGGCCAGCAGCGCGGCCGCGGCGGGCTTCTGGACCGCCTGGTACAGCGCCTGGAGCTGCTTGGCCAGGCCGGCCAGCCGGGACTGCGAGTACAGCGCGTTGGCGACCTGGTCGGTGAAGGTGCTCAGGGTGACCTTGCTGCCGTCGGCCAGCGTGACCGGGCCGTCGTGCAGGCGGTCGCGCAGCCCGTCGAACTTCGCCCGGGTGTCGCCCTCGCCGAACGCGCAGCGCGGGGCGCCCGCGGTCTGGCAGCGCTTCAGGAACTCGTCCAGGGCGATCTCGAAGCCGCCGGCGCGCTGGCGGTCGTACTCCAGGCCGTCGCTCAGGCGCAGGTCCGGGTCGACGTTGCCGTCGACGATGACCGCGCGGACCTTGTTCGGGTACATGGCGGCATAGGTGGAGCCGATCAGGGTGCCGTACGAGAAGCCGGCGAAGGTGAGCTGGGAGTCACCGACGGCGCGGCGCATCCGGTCGAGGTCACGGACCACGTTGATGGTCGACATGTGCTCGATCAGCGGGCCGGCGTTCTTGCTGCAGGCGTCCGTGTAGTCCTGGTCGGCGTCCAGGGTCTGGTTGACCTCGGCCTTGGTGAGCGGCACGCCGATCAGCCGGGCCTGGAGGGCGTCCGCCTCCTCCTGCGTCTTGAAGCACTTGAGCGCCTGGCTCCGGGCCACGCCGCGCGGGTCGAAGCCGACCAGGTCGAAGCGCGACTGGACCTCCGCCCCGAAGCGGGTGGTGGTGGCCCACAGGTAGCCGCTGCCGCCCGGGCCGCCGGGGTTCATGAACAGCGACCCGATCCGCTTCGCCGGGTCACTCGCCCGGCGGCGCATCATCGCGATGCCGACCTTCTCGCCGTCCGGGTTGTCGTAGTCCATCGGCACCGGGTAGACGGCACAGTCGTAGATGCCCGGGTCCGGCTTGCTCGGATCGGGGTTGCACGGCTTCCAGGCGACGGGATCGACCTTCGCCTCTGCCGTCGGCGCCAGGTCGATCGGGGCGGCGGACGCGGCCACGGCGCTGCCGGTGACCAGGGCGAGAGCACAGGTGACCGCTCCGGCCAGCGTGGATATGCGGGACAAGGAACCTCCTCCGGGATGCAAGGGCGGCCCCAGCCTGTCAGCCCGTGATCTCCGTGTGAAGACCTTGTGGCACCGCAAATCAGCTGTGAATTATTCTGTGAATAGCCAGACTTGACGGTCGATTTACCCGTCGGCCGGCCGCGGGAGGTCGTCCTCGTGGTGGACGGCGAGACCGCCGGCCACGACTGCGCGTGCTCCCGGCCGGCGTCGCCGCCGAAATGACCTGACGCAAGCTCACCGTTCGGTTAACGTGCGCCACCGAACCACCTGACCAAGGATGTCGTGACACGTGACCCAGCACACCCGCCCCGCCGACCCGACGACCCCCGACAGCTTCATCACCCCGGTCGACCGCGTCTTCGTCCGCACGCACTTCGGCAAGCACCCCGAACTGGAGGCCTCCGCCTGGAGCTTGACGATCGAGGGCCTGGTCGACCGCCCCCTCGAACTGGACCTCCCCACCCTCCTGGCACTCCCCCAGACGCACCTCACCGCCGTCCACGAGTGCCTGGGCAACCCGCTCCACCCCGACGTGCCGACCCGCGCCGTCGCGAACCTGGACTGGACCGGAGTCCCGCTGTCCACCGTGCTGGACCTGGCGGGCCCGCGCCCCGAAGCCCGGCACGTCTGGCTGGAGGGCGCCGACACCGGCAGCTTCGCCGACGAGCACGACATCGCCTACCTCAAGGACCTCCCCCTGGAGCAGGCACGCGCCGAGGTCCTCCTCGCCCACCGGATGAACGGCGAACCGCTGCTGCCCCAACACGGCTTCCCGGTCCGCGCGGTGGCACCCCGGATGTTCACCACCAACTCCGTCAAGTGGCTGACCCGCATCGTGCTCGCCGCGCAGCGCCCGGACCACCTGTTCACCACGCGCCTCTACACCCGCACCCGCCCCGGCGAGACCGAACCCCGCCCGGCCCGCGAGATCGACGTCAACAGCAAACTGCTGACCCCCCGCCACGTACCCGCCGGAACAACCGAACTGGCAGGCCGCACCTGGAGCTACACCGACGTGGCGACCGTCGACGTAGCAATAGACGACGGCCCATGGCAGCGAGCCACCCTGGAACCACGCGGCACCCACCCCACCTGGCAGCGCTTCGCCCTCACCCACCACCTCACCCCCGGGCCGCACCGCATCCGCAGCCGGGCGACCGACAGCGCGGGCCGAGTACAGCCACCCGCAGGGGCACGCAACGAGGTCCACGAGATAGAAATCACGGCCTCCTGAGACTCCCCTAGTCTCCCCGCAGCGCGGCAGAGACCAGGCCACGAATCTCGTCCTCCCCGACCTCACCACCCCCCACGAGCCGGTCGAAGACCAGCCCGTCGATGCAAGCCAGGAGGGTCGTCGTGCGCTCAAGAGGCGCGACGACCCCCTGCGCAACGAGGAAGGCCCGCACGCGAGCACGCCCCGCGTTCTCCCGGGGAACGAGGATCTCGCGCAGTTCGGGATCACGGACGCTCTCCACGGCACACGCATAACGCGCCAACGAGCGGCGCCGCCCTTCGCCCGTGAGCCGCCGCCGGATCAACTCCCCGATCCCGGCGACCAGTTCATCCACCGAACCGATCGGCGGAGCCTGCTCCCCCAGGAACTGCAGCTCCCCCTGGTCCAGTTCCACCAGACGACGAACAAGAGCGGTGAGCAACGCCTGCCGCGTGCGGAGGTAAGCCGAGGTCGTCCCCACGGGCAACCCCGCCGCCGCATCCACCGCCCGGTGCGTCAGCCCCCGAACCCCGGCGTCGGCCAGCACACCGATCGCCGCGTCCGCGAGCACCGTACGCCGATCACGAGTCTCACCCTGCTTCTGCCCCATCCCTCATTTCTACCTGCAAAAAAGACCCACCCCCCACCCCCGACCCCACCCACCCGACCCACTCACCTCAACCTCCCACCCACCCCTCATCCCTCCCCAGCGAGAGGGTGCGCTGCGGGAGGGGGTGGCGGAGGGGGTGGCCGCGGAGAGGGGCGTGACGGGTGATTTTCAGACTGCCAACGATCCAAGCCCCCCACCCACAGAGTCGGCAGTCGGAAAATCATCCAGCCCCCGGAG
>NZ_JBHWGV010000168.1:0-15808 GCF_042732955.1 Kitasatospora sp. NPDC059747
ATTTTCTTTATCCGGCGACCACCGAGAAAAACACTCTATTATTAGTCCGCAGCGTATGATGTGTATAAGAGACAGGGACCGCCCACGGCGACCACCGGCAGGCCGTCGAGCCCGGCCTCGGCCGCCGCGTGGCCGACCTGCTCGCGCAGCACGGCCAGGGCGTGCCGGGCCGTCCCGGCGGGCACCTCCCGCCCGTCGACCCACAGGACGGCCATGTCGTCGTAGCGCGCCGGGTGCTGCTCGGCCCGTGCGATGACGCGCTCCCAGCGGGCGGCGGAGCCGGGCGCGTCGCGGGCCTCGCGCAGCGCCGCGAGGGCTGCGTCGCCGGCCGGGCCGCCGCCGGCCACGGCGCCGCCGAGGAGCGCGGCGTCGAAGGCCGCGCCCAGGCCGCCCTCCGGGGTGTGGCGGACGAAGCGCCGGACGCCGACGCTGCGCCGCGCGGTGACGCACACGCTCACCTCTATGGTCGTCGTGCCGAGCGCGCAGACGGCCCAAGTGCCGTCCAGTGCCTCGCCGTTGTGTCGCAGGAGGGCCAGGACGGCCGTGGCGGGCCGCAGTTCGACGACCGGGGTGGTGCGGCCGAAGGCCTCGGCGATCCGGTCCCGGTAGAGCGGCGGCATGGCCTCGGGGGCGACCAGGACGGCCCGGGAGGGTTTGCCGTAGCGCGCCCGGAAGGCGGCGCAGGCGGCGGCCAGCGTGCGCGCCGGATCCTGCCCGGACGGGACGGGCACGCCCTCGCCGGGGACGGCGCCCGGCAGTTCGGCGAGCGCGGGCAGGCGGTCGGGGCGGACGTGCGCGAGCCGCACGAAACGCGTGCCGACGTCGACGGCGAGGGTCATCCGGCACGCTCCTCTGCGGCTGCGCGGCCTGTTCTTCCCCGGCTCACTTGCGGCGCCTCCTGCCGAAGATGCCGCGGCGGTCCTGTGGCTGGGCCGCCGACTCGGCGGACTCGGCCGTGCCGTACCAGCCGTCGTAGCGGAGCAGCTCCCGGGCGTACTCCTGGCGTTGCGCCTCCTGGTGGGCCATGTTGAGCAGGGACAGGCGCAGCCGGGTGGCGCCCTGGGTCTGCAGGATGACGTGGTACAGGTGCTGTGCCAACGGGCGTGCCCGGTACCAGAGTTCGGCGAGGAGCAGGTCCACCTCCTCGGTCCGCCAGCGGAGCAGGCCGGGCAGCAGTTCGGTCGTCGGGTCGATCGGGTAGCCGCCGGCGTGCACGTCGGACAGGGCGATGCCGAGCTGGACGGGGGCGGGCGGCCCCTGGAGGAGGTGGCGGACCTTGTTGCGGGCGTTGAGCGAGTGCATCCCCGGCAGCTTGTCGAGCGCCGCGGTCACCGCGGGCGGCAGGCCGAGTTCGAGCCAGGCGGCCTCGCCGGCGAGCAGCCGCTTGTCCAGGGTCCGGACCAGCGCCTCCTGCCCGCGCACGTTGCGTTCCGCCAGCAGGCGCGTGACCGGCCAGCGTCCGGGGTCGGGGCGGGAGCCGAGCAGCGCGTCCACGGTCCGCTGCCAGAGGGCGTCGGAGGCGGCGGCGGACAGCCGTTCCGACAGCCGCGCGGCATAGGCGTCGGCCGGGCCGGAGCCCCGGCGCGGGTACACCCGGCCCGGCGCCGGCGGGGCCTCCCCGCCGAGCAGCCGGTCGAGGCCGGCGAGCGGGACGGCCTGGCCCTGGGCGGCGTAGAGCCGCAGCAGGTCCAGCTCGGCCGCGTACTCGGGGCGCACCTGCCCGGCCGCGGCCTCCAGGTGGACGGCCGCCGCGGCGAGCGCCGCCGCGAGTTCGGGGCCCTGCTGCCCGCGCGCGACCTCCCAGTAGGACGGCCACAGGTGCGAGACGACGAGCGGCCGCCGGTGGCGGACGGCGAGTTCGAGGAGCTCCTTCCAGAGCGCCGCGGGGATGGCCGTCCCGAAGTCCGCCGCGTCGCCGCGGCGCAGGTCGCGGTCGTCGGCGGCGCCGTACACGTAGGCGGTGAAGCGCAGCCAGCCGGTCGGGCCCGGGAGGCGCTCCTTCGCCGCGGCCCGCAGCAGCCGGTCGAGCACCGCGGCGCCGGGGCCGTCCTTGGCGAGCGCGGCGAACGCCCACGCGCGCCCGATCTCGGGCTGGGCGATCAGGACGCCGTCCGCCGGTGCGGCCTCGGCGCCGAAGGCTTGCTGGGCGGCCAGGACGACGACGCCGATCCACCGCTGGCGCGACCCGGCGACCGGCCCGGGCCGGCGCTGGTCGATCAGCGCCGCGAGCAGCTCGTCGAACGGGCCTGACCCGGGGCCGTGCAGCTCCCTGAGCAGGTCGAGCCAGGCGAACGCCCGGTCGAAGCCGCGGTCGGGATCGGGGTCGGCGAGCACCGACCCGGCCAGCCACTCCGGCAGCCCGGGCGACCAGTGGTCGCGCAGCAGCCGGACGGCGTGGTCGTCGCGCCGGTCCGGGCCGCCGGGGCGGGCGGTGCGGGCGAGGAAGAGGTAGAGCTCGCGGTGGCCGTCGGCGTCGAGCCGCCCGAGACCCTGGCGTTCGAACACCCGGGCGACGTCCTCGATCCGGGCGGTGCCCTCGCGGACCGCGGCGAGCACGGCGTCGACGAGGTCGACCTCGCGCAGGACGCGGAGCATGGCCGGGCCGTCGCTCCAGTGGATCGGCGCGGTGGCGGCCAGCAGGTGGGCGACGAGCTCCCGGCTGGTCCAGCCCTTGGCGCGCAGGCGCGTCAGCTCGGCCAGGTAGGCGGCGGCCCCGGGATCGGCGGGCTGGGCGGTGGCCGCGCCGAAGCGGACGGCGGTGCGGCCGGTGCGGGCGCTCTCGGCGAAGGTCAGCTGCACCTTGTGGTCGGAGTCGCCGGTCCAGCTGGCGCCGCTGAGCCAGTGCCGGCAGCCGTAGGGCAGCAGCGCGGCGATCGCGTCGACGATCCGCACCCGCCGCTCGGGGGTGGGCAGGCTGCGGCCGTCGGCGGTGATGGTGATCCGGTGTCCGGCGGTGAGCAGGGCGGCGACGCAGGCCGTCCACTCGAAGCCCACCTCGTCGACGACGGCGGCGAGTTCGGCGGCCGAGGAGGGCACGGACAGGCCGCCGAGGTCGAGGCGCAGCGGCCGGGCCGGCCCCTCCTCCGGGCCCGGCCAGCGCAGGCCGGCGGCGGCGTCGGCGAGCGTGGACCAGGTGACGCCGCGCGCCGCGGCCTGGGCCCATTCGACGAGCAGCAGGCGGGAGGTGATGATCGGTGCGCCGGTGCCGTCGCTGGTGCCGTCCCAGCTCTGCTCGATCAGGGCGCAGGCCGCGGTGCGTTCGCCCTCGACGCCGCTGAGGAAGACGCGCCAGGGCAGTCCGCCGGTCTCGTCGGGGCGGCGCACCTCGGGGGTGCCGGTCTGGGCGCCCCACAGGTAGCGGCGGGCGCGGTCCTCGTCGAGGCTGGCGGCGAGGAGCTCGTAGCCCATGGCCCGGCCGGGGTGCTTGCCGAGGACGGCCCAGTGGGCAGTGACGGGTTCGGTGGCGGCGGGCCGCTGCCGCTGCTCGGGTTGCCGCTGCGGACTGGGAAGCTGGGGACCCGGAAGCGGGGGACCGGGAAGCTGCGGACCCGGAAGCTGGGGACCGGGCGGGTGGGGACCGGGCTGTTGGGGCCCCGGCGAGTGCGGCGGGTGGGGCCCCGGCCGGTGCGGGTCCGGCAGGTGCGGGTCGGGCAGGTGCGGGTCGGGTGGCTGCACGGCCGTCACCGCAGCTTGATCTTGCGCGAGCGGATCCGGCGTTCGAGG
The DNA here is from genome assembly GCF_042732955.1 of Kitasatospora sp. NPDC059747. Classification (NCBI taxonomy): domain Bacteria; kingdom Bacillati; phylum Actinomycetota; class Actinomycetes; order Kitasatosporales; family Streptomycetaceae; genus Kitasatospora; species Kitasatospora sp. NPDC059747. Next base: position 3,724 of record NZ_JBHWGV010000168.1, read on the forward strand.
TCGACCAGCGGCTCCAGGACGTTGATGGGCTGCGGGGAGGTGGCGATGCGGGGCTTCCCGCCGACCTGCTCGACGTTGGCGTAGAGGCGGTAGTCGAAGATGCCGTCGGCGTTGAGGCGGAAGCCGATCGCGGAGGTGGCGTAGTAGCTGATGCGGTCCGGTACGAAGTAGGCGTTCAGGGCGTCGCGGACGAGGGAGGCGCTGGAGCCGCGGAAGGTGTCGCAGATCCAGGTGAAGTAGCCGGCGGCCGCCTCGGCGGGCACGCGCGGGATGCGGGCGCCGACCCCGTCCTGGGTGACCCACCGCGCCTCGACGGAGGGCCGGAAGAGCAGCGGGTCGTCGAACTTGGCGACGCACACGGCGACGTGGTGCGGCAGCCGCCCGTTGATCATCCCGCGGCTGTCGCGGACGCGGCTGGTGATCGCGTTGAGGGTCGCGTAGAAGAAGTCCAGGCTCTGGGTGGCGTGTTCGCGGTCCAGGAGCGGGTCGAAGAGGTAGACGAGGCCGTTGGCCGCGGCGAGCTGGTCGACGATGGCCTCGTGGCTGGGGTGCTCGGGGCGGAAGACCTCGCCGCTGACGTCGTGGATGTCGAGCACGAAGCCGACCTGCCGGGTGCCGGCCAGCTTGCGCGGCTCCTCGCCCTGGAAGGCCCAGCTCATGCCCGCCGTGGCGGAGGTGGCGCCGGGGAAGCCGCGGTCGACGGCCAGCAGGCGCATGCCGCGGTTGAGGAACTCGATGGCCTCCTTGGTCATGCCGCTGATGACCCAGTTCCCCTTGCCGTGCCGGTTGTGCTGGATGGCGGCGATCGGCAGGGAGGAGAGGAAGGTGGTCTTGCCCGAGCGGGGCGCCCCCCACAGGCCGATGCGGACGGAGCCCGGCCCGTCCGGGCCGATCGCGCCGGGCGGCGAGGGCAGCGGCAGCGGGGGCAGGTTGCCGTCCTGCGCCATGCCGGGCGCGGCGGGGATGGCGGCGGCGTAGCCGTCGGGGATGGTGGGCTGGGGTGGGCCGCTGGGCGGGCCGTAGGGGCGCAGGCCCGGTCCGCCCTGGGTGTGCGGGCCCTCCCAGGCCGGTCCGGCGTCCGGCTCCGGCGGCAGGCCGTCCTTGGCCGCGGCGCCGTGGTCGGACGAGGGGTCGGGCAGGTTGGACATCGGGGGTCTCCTCGGTGCGGCGGTCAGAGCAGGGAACGGGCCAGGGCCAGCCGGCAGGGCGGCCCGTCGACGTGCCAGGGCGGGAGCAGGTCGAGGGCGGTCGCGGCGGGCGGCTGCCCGGGTGGGAGGGTGCCGTCGGTGCCGATCGTGTGCCAGGCCAGTTCGGTGTGGTCCCAGAGGGGCTGGAGGGCGAGTTCGCTGGGCCGTTCGTCCGCCGGTCCGTCCCGCCGGGCGAGCACGCGTACCCCGGCCTCGCGCAGGCCGGCCAGCTCGGCGCGCCAGTCGACGCCGAGCGGGCAGGCGGGCACCGGGCCCTGGCCGTGCTCGGCCCACTCGCAGGGCGGGCGGGCACCGAGGACCAGCACGGTGCGCTGCGGGCGCGCGCGGCCGGGCGGCGTCCAGGGCGGCGCGGTCGCCAGCCGGCGCAGCGCCTGCAGCGCGTCCTCCAGCGCCGACGCGGTGTCCCGGCGGCGGCGCTGCGGGCGCCAGCGGGCGAGTGCGGCGAGGGCGGTGGCGGGCGGGCCGAGCGGCAGGGTGTCGAGCAGCGTGCCCCGGGGCGCGTACCGGCTCTCGCGGACGTGGTGGTCGTAGTAGCCGACGAGGCCGACGTCGACGCCCGCGGCGGCGCCCTCGGGGCCGCTGAGGGCGGTGACGAGGCCGCGCGCGTAGTCGAGGCGGGCGGTGACCTCGTCGGGCGAGGCGCCGTAGCCGAGTTCGACGGCGAGGAGGAGGTGGAGGCGGGGCGGCCGGGCGAGGCGGCGGGGGAGGGCGGCGATGATCGTGCCGAGGTCGTCGCGGACGGGCTCGGCGGCGGAGCCGTCGGGCAGCAGCACCTCGACCTCGCCGGGGCCGTGCAGCACGAAGGTGAGGTCGGCGGAGCGCAGCGCGGGCAGCCGCACGCCGTGGGTGGAGACGGCGTCGTGCGGGGTGCCGCTGCCGGCGGCGACGACCGGGAGGGTGACGAGGGTGTCCGCGTCGACGCCGCCGTGGACGGTGACCGGCACCGTGACGGTCTCGCCGGGGCGCAGCCGGGCGCCGGCCGGGAAGAGGAGTTTGGCCTCGGGGCGGACGGCGCCGCTGAGCGCGTCGACGTCGGCGAGGACGAGGGAGTGGTCGCGGTGCAGGGGGGCGCCGCGCAGGAGGAGTCGAACTCCGGCCATTCCGCCGCTGACGGGGCCGAGTTGGGCGTCGGGCGAGCGAAGTGTGCGGGCGGCCTCGGCGGCGCGGGCGAGGAGCGGCCAGTCGGGGCGCTGGGTGAGCAGGACGGTGCGGTGGCGCCGCCCGTGGGGGAGCAGCGTGCCGAGCAGGCGGCGGACGGCGTCGTCGAGGGCGGCGCGGTCGACGGGCGGGCGGGTGCCGATGCCGCCGGCGAGCTGGAAGGCGCGGTCGGCGGGGTCCTCGGCGAACTCGGGGGCGAGGGCGGTCCAGGCCGCGCCGCCGAGGTCGACGGTGTGCGGGATGCCGTTGCGGTCGGCCTCGGCGCGGATCAACCCGACGCGTTCGTCGGTGAGTTCGACGAACCAGAGGACGGCGTCCGGGTGTTCGACGAGCTCCTCCAGCAGCCGGTCCCATGCGGGGCCCGGCTCGCCGGCCGGTCCGGGGTCGCCGGCGGCGAGGGCGGCCGCCTGTTCGTCCCAGTCGGCGCGGGCCGCGGCGAGCGCCTCCTCCTCGCGGCGGAGGTCGTCCGGGGTGGGCCCGCCGAGGAACACCTCGCCCTCCAGGCGCCAGCGGCAGCTGGTGCAGAACCCGCGTCCGCCCTGCGGACCGTGGCAGACCGGACACGCCCCGTCATTCGAGCCCCCGATCAATTTTGGCCTCCAGCTCGACAAGCGCGCACGGACCGTCGCAGAGAACGGCCGAAAACCGCCGCCTCCCCGTCGGGGCACTCATGGTGGCACAACACCCCCTCGGGATAGGGGTGTTCGCTCAAACGGTACGGAGCGGTTACCGCCTCGCAGCGCAACGCGGAAGATGCCCCAGGCGGGACCCGCCGCCGAGCATGTAACCGTGCCGCCGTATCGGACGGCGGGGGGCGGAGGGGAAACATGCCGACGGTCCTGGGAACGCTGCGCCGACTGGTCCTGGCGCCCTCGCCGGCGGAGGTGACGTTCGCCCGGCGCGGGTTCCCCGTGGCGTCCTCGCCGGTGACGCGCCGTCTGGAGGCGGTGCCGCAGGCGGTCGTGTGCGGGTTCGAGTGGGGAATCGAGGCGCGGGGGCCGCGCGAGGTCGAGGACCGGCTGCGCCTGGTGGACGCGGAGCAGCGCGGGTTCGCCTTCGAGGGCGCGACGATGGCCTTCACCGTCCTGGACGCGATGGGCCGGGGGCACCGCACCCGGGACCTCCTGACCGGGGCCGGGCAGCCGCACGTCTTCCTCGCGTACATCGGGATCGGGTTCGCGATGGCGCGCCTGCCGCGGCAGTTGTGGCCCAAGGTGCTGCCGGACCTGTCCGGCACGCCGTACCACCCGACGATGAGCTGGCTGGCCGTCGACGGGTACGGCTTCGACCTCGCGTACTTCCACACCCGGCGCTGGGTGGACGAGCAGCGGGTGCCGAGCCCTTACCCCTGGCAGGGTGCGCCGGGCTACTTCCCGCGTGCGGTGGACCAGGGGATCGGGCGGGCGCTGTGGTTCATCCACGGCGCGCAGCACCGCCAAGTGGCGTCGGCCGTGCGCACGTTCGCGCCGCACCGGCAGGCCGACCTGTGGAGCGGGGTGGGCCTCGCGGCGACGTTCGCCGGCGGGTGCGGCGCCGCGCAGCTGGCGGAGCTGGGCGAGGAGGCGGGCGAGCACCGGGCGGAGCTGGCGCAGGGGTCGGTGTTCGCCTCGAAGGCCCGGGTGTACGCGGGCTTCGTCCCCGCGCACGGCGAGGAGGCCTCGCAGGCGCTCACCGGCCTGTCGGTCGCGGACGCGGCGGCGCTCGGCGACGAGTGCGCGGTGTTCGCCGACGCGGCCTCGCCCGCGGACCCGCCGGCGTACGAGGCGTGGCGCACGAACGTGCGCAAGCGGTTCGCCGCGTCGGATCCCGGCCGCGGCACCGGCTGAGCATTCCGGAAGAAAGACCAGAGCATTCGCGAAGAAGCGGCCGTCCGCCGGAACGGGAATTATCCAGGGTAAGGCTCGTCAATCTCCGTACCACGGAAAGGAGAGCAGAGTGCCAAGCCCGTTGCGGACATTACGGCGGCGCGTGCTGACGCCGAACACCGCCGAGACCAAGCTGGCCAAGCGGGGTTTCCACGAGAAGTCGCCGGAGGCCCGGGAACTCCTCGAAACCGTCGGGAGCCGCTTCCTCGAAGGCTATGCGTACGCGGTGGAGTCCGGTGCGCCCGCCGAGGCGGAGCACCGGCTGGAAAACGTCCCGCACCGATTCCGCGGTTTCGCCTACGAGGGGGCCGGCATGGGATTCGCCATGCTGGACGGGCTGCCGTTGCAGGGCCGCGGCTGGGTGGGGGGATTCCTCGCCGGGCGGGGGGCCGACCACCACTACATGGTGTACGTCGGAATCGGCTGGGCGATGGCGCGGCTGCCGCGTTTCTGCTGGCCCGACATCACCGCCCTCGACCCCCTGCTGCGCTGGCTCGTGCTCGACGGCTACGGATTCCACCAGGCGTACTTCGCGACCGACCGGTACGTCCACGGCCGGTTCCGCGAGCGGGCGTTCCCGTGGCCGGCCGACGACTCGCCCGGGTACGTGAACCGGGCGATCGACCAGGGGATCGGCCGGGCGCTGTGGTTCGTCGGCGGCACCGACCCGGGCGTCGTCGCCGGGCTGATCGAGCGGTTCCACGAGTCCCGGCACTCCGACCTGTACGGCGGCGCCGGCCTGGCCGCGGCCTACGCGGGCGGCGTGGACGAGGCGGAGCTGCGGGACTTCCGGGAGCGGGCCGGCGCGCACCGGGCGATCGTCGCCCAGGGCGCCGCGTTCGCGTGCGAGGCCCGCATCCACGCGGGGCTGCTCGGCCCGCACACCGAGCTCGCCGCCGAGGTGCTCTGCGGCACCTCCGCCGCCGCGGCCGCCAAGGTCACCCAGGACCTGCGCCCCACCGGCCGCTCGAACGGCCCGGTGCCGTCCTTCGAGACCTGGCGCCGGGCCATCGCCGACGCGTTCGCCACCACGGGAAGGAACTGACCGGTGCCCACCCTCCTTGGCCGGGTCCGCCTGCAACTGCCCGGCATCATCGCCGTGCTGGCGATCGTCGCCGGCTACTTCCTGGTGCTGCCGCCGACGACGTCGGCCGCCGAGCAGGACACCATGGCGAGCCGCTTCCACTTCACGCCGCTGCCGATCGAGCTGCCGCCCGCGGCGAAGCAGCAGACGATCCGCACCGTCAACAAGGACTACGAGCACATCCGCGCCTGGATCTCCTCGGTCGGCGCGGCCATCACCATGACGGACCTGCGCGGCAGCGGCAAGTCCGGCGACCTGTGCCTGGTCGACACCCGCACCGACCAGGTCGACGTCACACCCGTGCCCGGCTCCGACGGCCCGCACTACGCGCCGTTCGCACTCGACCCGTCCCCGCTGCCGATGAACGACTACATCGCGCCGATGGGCTGCGTGGCGGGTGACTTCAACGAGGACGGCCGCACCGACCTGCTGGTCTACTACTGGGGCCGCACCCCGGTCCTGTTCCTCGCCAAGCCCGACGCCACCACGCTCGACGCGCACGCCTTCGAGCCGGTCGAGCTCGTGCCCGGACCCAACGCGACCGACGGCAAGTACACCGGCGCGCAGTGGAACACCAACACCGCGACCGTCGCGGACTTCGACGGGGACGGCCACCAGGACCTCTTCATCGGCAACTACTTCCCCGACGGGCCCATCCTGGACGACCGGGTCAGCGGCGGCGTGGTCATGAACCACTCGATGTCCCACGCCCAGAACAGCGGCGGCAAGTACATCTGCCGCTGGACCGGCGGCAACACGGCCGACAAACCCTCCGCCGCGTTCCAGTGCTCCGACGACGCCTTCCCCGCGGAGGCCAAGCACGGCTGGTCGCTCGCCTCCAGCTCGATCGACCTCGACGGCGACCAGCTGCCCGAGCTGTACGTCGCCAACGACTTCGGCAACGACCGCCTGCTGCACAACGTCTCCACCCCCGGCCACCCGAAGTTCGACCTCGTCACCGGGCCGCGCGACGGCTCCACGCCGAAGTCCAAGATCCTCGGCAACGACTCCTTCAAGGGCATGGGCGTCGACTTCGGCGACCTGTCCGGCAAGAAGGGCCTCTACGACCTGTTCGTCAGCAACATCACCACCTCCTTCGGCATCGAGGAGAGCAACTTCCAGTTCATGAACACCGCGCGGGACCAGGCCGACCTGCGCGCCCAGCTCTCCAACGGCACCGCCCCGTTCGTCGACCACAGCGCCGAGGACGGCACCGCGTGGTCCGGCTGGGGCTGGGACGTCAAGATGGGCGACTTCGACAACAGCGGGCAGCTCGCGATCGTCCAGGCCACCGGCTTCGTCAAGGGCAAGACCAACCGCTGGCCGCAGCTCCAGGAGCTCGCGACCGCCAACGACGCCCTGCTCGACAACCCGTGGTGGTGGCCCAACGTCAAGGCCGGCGACGACATCGGCGGCGACCAGACCCTGCGCTTCTTCGTGAAGGGCGCCGACGGCCACTACAGCAACCTCTCCGGCCGCCTCGGCCTCGCCGTCCCCGTGCCCACCCGCGGCATCGCCACCGGCGACGCCTACGGCGACGGCAAACTCGACTTCGCGGTGGCCCGCCAGTGGGACGCCCCGGTCTTCTACCGCAACGACAGCCCCGACACCGGCTCCTACCTCGGTCTGCGGCTCACCTACGACACCCCCGCCGCCGCCGGACCGATGCCCGCCCCCGGATCCCCGGCGATCGGCGCCGAGGTCGAGGTCACCACCCCCGACGGGCGCAAGCTCATCGACCGCGTCGACGGCGGCAGCGGCCACTCCGGCAAGCGCAGCCACTACGTGCACATCGGCCTGGGCAAGGGCGTCACCGGCCCGATGCCGGTCAAGCTCCAGTGGCGCGACCGCGACGGCCAGGTGCACCAGCAGACCGTGACGCTCAGCCCGGGATGGCACTCGCTCCAACTCGGCAGCCAGGCCAAGGAGAAGTGACGCACATGGCAGACAAGGCCCCCACGACGACGCAGCCGGCACCCCCGGCGCCCGCCGCCACCGGCAAGGCGGCCACCGCCTCCCGGCACGAGCCCAAGGTCGTCATCGCGCTGCGCCGCTTCGCGATCTCGATCACGGTCTTCAACATCCTCGGCTACACCGTGCTCGGCTTCGAACAGCCCTGGACGTGGCCGCTGATCGCCCTCGCCACCGCCTACACCACCGAGATCGCGCTGGAGCTGGTCGGCGCCAAGGTCGAGGGCCGGCGCCCGCGCTTCCTCGGCAACGGCCTGCCCGGGGTGCTGGAGTTCCTCTACCCCTCGCACATCACCGGCCTCGCGCTCAACATGCTGACCTACGTCAACGACCGGGTCTACGTGATGATGTTCGGCGTCGTCTTCGCGGTCAGCGCAAAGTGGGTGCTGCGGGTGCCGGTGCGCGGCCGGCTGCGGCACTACATGAACCCGTCGAACTTCGGCATCGCCGCGATCCTCGTGCTCTTCCCGTGGGCCAGCATCGCCCCGCCGTACCACTTCACCGAGCACGTCAACACCCCGTTCGGCTGGCTGATCGTGCTCGGCATCCTGATGTCCGGCACCATCCTCAACGCCAAGCTCACCGGCCGGATGTGGCTGATCCTCGGCTGGCTCTCCGCCTTCGCCCTCCAGGCCGTGCTCCGCGGGCTGATCTTCGGCACGTCGATCCAGGGCGCGCTCGCGATGATGACGGGCGTCGCCTTCGTCCTCTTCACCAACTACATGATCACCGACCCCGGCACCACCCCGTCGAAGCCCGCCAACCAGATGGCCTTCGGCGCCGGCGTCGCGCTGATCTACGCCCTGTTCATGATCGCCCACATCGCGTACGGCATCTTCTTCGCCACCGCCCTCACCTGCCTGATCCGCGGCCTCTACCTCTGGTACGTCCACTTCCGCGACCGCGGTCAGGAGGAGGCGCGGGCGACCCTCCTGCGGGCGAGTACGACCGGCAAGACCGCGGTGGCCGGAAAGGTCGCGGCGTGACCGCCGCTTCCAACCGGCGGGTGCCGCCCGGCCCTCCGCGCCGGGCGGCGCCCACCCTGCTGCGCCGCCTCGCCGGCGACCGCCTCGCCCTGATGCGGGCGGCCGCCACCGAGTACGGGGACGCGGTCCGGATCTCCATCGGTCCGAAGACCCTCTACTTCTTCAACCACCCCGACCACGCCAAGCACGTCCTGGCCGACAACGCCGCCAACTACCACAAGGGCATCGGGCTGATCCAGGCCCGCCGGGCCCTCGGCGACGGACTGCTCACCAGCGAGGGCGAGCTGTGGCGCGAACAGCGCCGCGCGATCCAGCCCGTCTTCCAGCACAAGCGGATCAGCCGGCAGGCCGACGCGGTCGCCGAGGAGGCCGCCAAACTCGTCGCCCGCCTGCGGGCGTTCGAGGACGGCCGGCCGGTCGACCTCGTCCAGGAGCTCACCGGGCTCACCCTCGGCGTGCTCGGCCGCACCCTGCTCGACACCGACCTCGGCGCCTTCGAGTCGATCGGCCACGAGTTCGAGGCCGTGCAGGACCAGGCCATGTTCGACATGGTGACGCTCGGCGCCGTGCCCGGCTGGATCCCGCTGCCCACGCAGCGGCGCTTCCGCCGGGCGCGCGCCGAACTCCAGCGCGTCGTCGACGCGCTGGTCGCCGAGCGGAACGCCCGCGACGGCGGTGCCGAGGGAGACGACGCGCTGTCGCTGATCATCGACTCGGCCCACGGCGAGCCCGACCCCGCGGTCGGGCGCCGGCGGCTGCGCGACGAGATCGTCACCCTGCTCCTCGCCGGGCACGAGACCACCGCGAGCACCCTCGGCTGGACCTTCTACCTGGTGGACCGCCACCCCGAGGTGTTCGACCGGCTCCACGCCGAGGCCGTCGAGGTCCTCGGCGACCGCCCGCCGGAGTACGAGGACCTGCACCGGCTGCGGTACACCTCCCGCGTGGTGGAGGAGGTCATGCGCCTCTACCCGCCGGTCTGGATCCTGCCCCGGCAGGCCCAGGCCGACGACGAGATCGGCGGGTACCACGTGCCCGCCGGATCGGACGTCCTGATCTGCCCGTACACCCTGCACCGCCACCCGGCGTTCTGGGACGCCCCCGAGCAGTTCGACCCGGACCGCTTCGACCCCGACCGGCCCCGCCCGGAGGGCGCGGGCCCGGAGCGCCCGCGCTACGCCTACCTGCCGTTCGGCGCGGGCCCGCGGTTCTGCGTCGGCAGCCACCTCGGGCTGCTGGAGGCGACGTTCACCATCGCCGTCCTCGTGCGCGAGCTGCGGCTCGCGAAGGTGCCGGGGCACCGCGTGGTGCCCGAGCCGATGCTGTCGCTGCGCGTGCGCGGCGGCCTGCCGATGACGGTGCACCGTGCCCGGGGCTGAACGGCCCGCCGGGTAGCCGCGGGAAGACGGACGAGGGGCCCATCGTGCTCGGTGGGCCCCTCTGTCGTGCGCGGCTGTCCCGTCGGCTGCCGGCCCCACCCGCCGTCCGCTGCCCGGCGACGGCGCGTGAAGGCCCGTCAGCCGGTGCCCGCTCGCGCCAGGCCGGCGCGCACGGCGGCCGTCCGGACGTCCATCAGGGCCAGCAGGACCGGCGGGTCGACGGTGTGCTTGGGCCGCATCACCAGGTCGGCCGGGATCACCGGGACGTCCGCGCGCACCTCGATCGGCCCGACCGAGCCGACGAACACCTCCTGCTCGCCGAGCAGGACCTCGTCGAAGGCCGCGGGCACCGAGTGCGCCAGCAGGTACCACGTCCCGGGGGGAACACCGTCGATCAGGTACCGCCCGGGGCCGGGGAGGACGACGCAGCCGGCCGGACGGCCCTGGGGGATGCGGGTGGGGAAGAGGCCGAGGAACACCTGCCCGAGTAACCCGGCGACGGCGCTGCGCACTTCGCCCCGTACGGAGGACGTCTCGTCGGCCGCGTGGCCCTCGACGCCGATCCCCGGGGTGTAGCCGCCGAGTTGGCGGAACATGGTGGGGGAGATGCCGACACTGGCCGCGAAGCGGGAGCTGAACGTCCCGACGCTGTTGTACCCGACGTGGTGGCTGATCTCGGTGACGGTGAACGTCGTTTCCAGCAGGAGACGTTTGGCCTCCTGTATCCGGATCGCGGAGAGGAACCGCCGGGGCGACACCCCGGTGACGCGCTGGAATTCTCGCGAGAAGTGGAATTTGCTGTACATCGCGGCGCGCGCCATGTCGTCTATGGTGAGTATCTCACCAATGTTTTCCTGCATCGTCTCGATGGCGCGAGTCACGGCCTGTTCGATAGCCGGCTTCATTGCTACCCCAGATTCTAGGAGCCGCTTTCGGTTCGACAGTTGTGATGCGCTGGCGCCGACCTGACCAGCAATAACCGCGGTCGTCTGGTCCCCCCCTCGGCAGCGTCAGTGCCCATGTTCAACCCACCCCCCTCCGCCCGGGAACGTTCAGCGGTTCTTCACCGCGGGTTGGCGGGCGGTCTCGGTCACCCAGGGACCGCCATGATCGGAAGTTGCGCGTCCGTGATGAATGAAGACCGTAGCAGTGCATGTCAGGCGCAACAAGAGCCCGTCATATTCATGGCATGCCCTCAGCCAGTGGCGGAATACCTACTCCGGCGTATTGCCGTCCGAGGCAGCAACACGGAAGAAGCGGACATGGCAAGTACGCGGCAAGTCCGCGCAACTGACGGGGCGTCGGGGCAGCAACGCCGAAGATGCGCGGGCGCGTGGTTCGCATGCACGATACTGCCGTCGCGCCTGCGAAACGGGGGGTGGCGGTGCCCGCGCTCCGGTTTCCGAACGGGGCGCACCGGTGTCGGCCCCCCGGCTTTCCCACCCACGAACCCGAGGAGACGCCAGTGCGCTCCGACATATCGGATGAGTACCGGGCTCGAACGATGACCCTGGAGGCATTCGCGGACACCATCGTCCCCGGCGAGAAGAGGTCACCCGACGACCGGGCGGTGGCCGGGGTCTCAGCCGGCGGCGGCGCCGTGGCGGCCGGGGCGATCGAGCTCCTGGAGACGCCCGCCACCGGGATCTCCACCGCCCTGGACGACTACGCCGAGGCGCTCAACCGCCACGCCCGCGCCTTCGCGGCCGGGCGGGGGCTCGCGCTCGACGACGACGTCCCGCCGTTCGTCGCGCTCGCCTTCGACGACCGCACGGCGCTGGCCCGGGAACTGACGTCGCCCCGGCACCCCGAGAAGGAGCTGTGGGTGCTGCTGACCCTCTTCAGCAACATGGCCTTCGACACCGCGGCCCACCTGCACACCACCGACGCCATGGCGGCCGGCCACCCGGGCCTCCTCGCGATGGGCTTCTTCGACCCGGGCGAGGACGCCCTGTGGCGGTTCCCCGACTTCTCCTACGGCCGCCCGCTGGCCGAGATCCACCCGGACACGACGGCGACAGGGAGCCCCGCATGACCTCCACGGAGAAGACCGACGTCCTCATAGTCGGCAGCGGTTTCGGCGGCGCGATCGCGGCGTACCACCTGGCCGCGGGCGGTGCGAAGGTCACCGTCCTGGAGCGCGGCCCGTGGCTGACGGCCGGCGACTTCGAGCACGACTTCCTGCTCGGCTCCTCCTACACCCGGATCTTCGACTTCGTCGTCGGCGACGGGATGAGCCTGCTCGGCGGCAACTGCGTCGGCGGCGGCAGCGTCGTCTACTTCGCCGCGATGCCGCGCGCCCCGCGCTTCGTCTTCGACCGCGTCAACGCCACCGGCGCGGGGGGGGGGGCGGGCGGGGGGCGCCCCCCCCGCCGCCCCCCCCGGGGCCCACGCCGGGCCCCGGCCCGGGGCCGACCACACCCCGGCACGGTAG
>NZ_JBHWGV010000169.1:0-15035 GCF_042732955.1 Kitasatospora sp. NPDC059747
TGCCCCCGGCCTCACCCGGGCCCTACGCGACGCAGAACCGGAGTACGTGCTGGTCGACGGCACCCTCGCCGAATGCGACCGGGTCGGCGACGGCCGCGCCGACTACTCCGGCAAGCACCGCCGCCACGGCGTAAACCTCCAGGTCATCACCGGCCCGGACGGCAAGCTCGTATGGATCTCCCGTGCCCTGCCCGGCCGTACCCACGACCTGACCGCCGCCCGCACCCACCGCATCGTGAAGACCTGCGTCAGACTCCGCATCCCTGCACTGGCCGACCTGGCCTACACCGGCGCCGGCGGCACGGTCGCCGTACCGATCAGACGCCCACCGCGCAAGGAACTCAGCGTCGGGCAAAGATCGCTGAACCGAGCCCACGCCCAACTCCGCTACCCCGTCGAACGGGGCGTGGCCACAGTCAAGCGCTGGCGAATCTTCCAGCACGCCCGTTGCAGCCCGAACTGGCTGACGTCAGCAGCCAAGGCCGTCCTCACCCTCGAGCTGCAACGCTGAAAAGGCTCATCGACTCCATGAGCAGTCCCATCCTGAGGGTGCCGTGCTGCCGTTCCACAACAGGGAGTGAGCCGAGGCCAGTTACCACCTCACCCTACAGGGTTGCGGAAAGCAAGCAGATACCGCCAGAAAAGGAGTTGCGGAGGCTGAAGCCCTGGCAGGAGAACAGCAGCCTCCTGTCGGATCTCCTCGAGGGGCATCGTTGACGTCGTATCAGCGTCAGGACCCAGCCGGAGGGCAATTCACCAACCTCCGTATCCGGACTGCCACTGGACAGAGTGGATTACCTGATTCTTCGTCAACATAACCTGCCCATCGGAGTGTCGACAGCTTTCGGCCAACCGGAGAAAGGGAGGCGGACGTGGCCATTGACGGCAGACCCGGCCACCCGGATCCTCTCCCCTACGGCCCGGCCACCGGCCCCGGCCGCACCGACGATCCGGGGGTGGTCACCGATGACGAACCAGTTGGCGGACGAGCGGATGCCGACATCACTCAAGTGGGTGGCAGCGGGGGTCTGGCTGCACGCCGTCATCAACGTCGCCGCTGGGATCTTCCTACTCGCACTGATTCACGGCCAGCACGGTGACGGTCTCGCCCTGGTGACGTTCATCGCCTTCCTCTCGATCCTGATCGGCGTCCTGCTCGGCACCTGCGCGGCCCTGGCGCCGGGTGGGGCCCGGTGGACCCGGAAGACCGTGCTGGTGATCGAGTGGCTCACGATCGTCACCGGCGTGAGACAGCTCTTCTCCGGCTCGATCATCTCGCTGGCCGGCATGGCGATCGCGGGCATCATCGTCCTGGCGTACAGCTCCGCCGAGGGCAAGGAGTGGTTCACGGTCTGAAGGGCCGATCGTCATCACCGGTTGCTGAGCGCGATCTTGCCGATCACGTGCAACAGCCGGTCGAGGGCGTCCCTGGAGCGGGGGCCGGTCGGGTTGACCATCAGCCGGAACGCCGGCTTCAGCAGAGCCGGGTGGCCGAGGCCGGCCGCCTCTGCGGCGCCGATCGGTCTGGGGCGGGCCGAGTACGTCGGCGGCGAGCCGGCCGAGCACAAAGTAGCCGTCGTAGGCCGAGCGGAGCGCCTGCGGGTAGGTACGCAGGGCGAGTTCGCGGCCGCGATCGGCGCGCCGGGCCAGTGCCAGGACGATCGTCTCGGCGGCGTACCGGCCGAACTCCATCGCATAGGCGATGCCCTCGCCGTTGGCCGGGCTGACCGGGCCGCCCGAGTCGCCGACCAGCAACAGGCCGTCGGCGTAGTGTGGTTGGCGGTCGAGGCCCATCGAGGGCTGAGCCCAGACGGGTTCGGTGACGCCCTCGGGGGTGTAGCCGTACTCGGGCGGCAGGTCGGCACACCAGCGGCGGAGCAGGTCCCGCCAGTCCGTCCGCGGACGACGGCTACGGTGTCGAGCACGCCGAGGCCGACGTTGGCGGTGCCGTCGCCCATCCCGAACACCCAGGCGTAGCCGGGCAGGAGGCGGTGGGCCAGTCGGTCGGGTCGCGCAGGTCTAGCGAGGCCTCCGGGTAGCAGTCCTCGTGCCGGGGGGGGAAGTACGTCCGGTGGGCGACGCCCATCGCCCGGTCGGTGAGGCGGTAGCGCGCTTCATGGCGAGCGAGAGCCGGATGGTGCCGCCATCGGCGGCGACGACCAGCCTGGACGCCCCTGGGCTCGCCACGACGAACTCCGTGGATTCGCTCCTTGGCCGCGACTATGAGTCGAGCAACTGCGCTGACCGGCGCGACAGTCAGGCATCATGCCCAGTCAGTCCGTGTCCTCTCCGGATAGCAGCCCAGGATGACGAGGAGCCGCCGGGGCCAGAGCATCCCGCAGAGCTCGGACCGTGCCGAACGGCAGGTGATGGCTGCTCGCCCGGCAGGAGATGAAGTCGTAGTACCCCTTCGGCAACTCGGCCTGGGCGATGTCCGCATGGCGGAACTGGGGCTGTTGCTCACTTGCGGCAGGCGCGGACGACGCCCGGGCTGCCACGACCGCTTGCTCGGACGGGTCAACCGCATCGACCTCGAATCCCAGGCCTGCGAGCCGCCGAGCGAACCGGCCAGTCCCGCAGCCGAACGTCCAACACGGTGTGGCAGCCGGACGGGACCTGGCGCAGAAGAAGTCGATGGTAGTGGTCGTCGTGATCGGAGGGCATGGCCAGACCATGCCGCACCCCGACTCCTCGCCAACAGCGCAGTCCACCTCAATCCAGTAGCACCACGACACAGGAGGCGGTTCCCATCTGCTGTTCCCAGCCCTTGCGAAGCTACCAGCACAACACGCTCGGACTTGACACGGAAACGGGCTTCCCCTGTCAAAAGAGGTCTCGCTCGCCGGCCGCCGCGCCGGACTCAACGAACACACCCGTTCGGGGCTGTGGCTGCACGTGGCGCGTACGGTCGAAGCCCTCCGCCCCTGCCTCCTGGTGGTCGAGAATGTCCGAGGTCTCCTCACCTCCCCCGCCGGTTCCCCTGGCGACGTGGAACCCTGTCCGTGGTGTCTGGGAGACGACCCAACCCGAAATCCGACCAGTTCGCTGAATCCCGGAGGGCTGAGACGACGAACTCGCTGGCCTGGGCGGCAGCAACTGCCAGTTACCAGCGGGTTCGCCCAGTACTCGCGGATCTGGCGCATGCAGAAGACGTCCGTCGGAGCGATGGGAGCTGAACTGTCCCGTCTCGAATGATCTGGTCCGAAGCCGGGGCGGTGACCTGCGGCGACCAGATCGATTGAGACGTCTGGTCGCCTGAAATCTCCGTTGGAGTGGCTTCGGGAACAAGGATGCCCGCAGACGTCTCGGTTGGCCTGGTCCGGCCTTGCCATTCGAACCGTGGGCACGCGCGGCCGGTCAGCCAGGACTGGTGAGTGACCACGGCCTTGGCGGCCCGTTCGGGTGAGTCGGACCATGAACACTGGTGTGCAAGACTCCGTGTGCTGCTGCGCGAGGGCCAAGGGCCCCGTCGTGCGATGTGACGATATTTCAGGGGAGGGCCGTCAAGATGTCTGATGACGGGCAGGGCCGCGAGGGCATGATGGACAACGGCACGGGAGCCGTGCTGACAGATCCTGGGCTGCTGGTCCACGAGGACCCGAGCCGGATCACGGCGCTGCTCAACGGCGCGGACAGTGCGCAGGAGCGACTGGCCGCCGCGGTGTATCAGGCGTCCTTCCTCTGGCATAGCGGTGCCGACGCGGGCAGGCGTCGGCAGCTCCTGACGCTGGACGCGGCGCGTTACGGGGACCTGGAGTTGGCGGCGCGCCTCGCCCAGGTGCCGGTCGAGGGCCAGCCCGCGTCCCGGTGGGCGGTGAGCTGGGCCACCGGCGCCCATCTCGATCACCGGCTGCGGCAGGTCCTGGGCGGGCACACCGACGCCGTCGTCTCGGCGACGGCGACGGTGCTCGACGGTCGCCCGGTCATTGTCACCGCCGACCAGGGCGGAGACGTGCGGGGGTGGGATCCGACCGACTGGAGCCAGGTCGCGGACCTGTACGCCGAGCATGAGAGCTTCGTGACGGACGTGGCCGCGGCTGTCGTGAACGGGCTTACGGTCGTGGTCAGTTGCAGTTATGACGGGATGCTGGGGGTCTGGGACCTGGCCACCGGAAAGCAGCTCGGCGACTACCTCACCGGCCACCAGGACACCGTGAACGCGGTGGCGACCGTGGAGGTCGACGGCCGGCCCGTCGCCGTCTCAGCGGGTGAGGACGGGACGGTGCGGGTGTGGGACCTGACCGACATGCGCCAGGTGGGCGAGCCGCTCTGCCAGCAGGAGGACCGGGTGAACGCGGTGGTGACCGCGGTGGTGGACGGACGCCCCGTCGCTCTTAGCGACGGCGCCGACGGGTCCGTGTGCGTGTGGGATCTGCTCACCATGCGGCGGTCAGGCGAACCGATGTCCGGCCATCGAGCCGACGTGCGGGCGCTGGCGACGACGTCGGCGGACGGGCGGGCTGTTGCCGTCTCCGCCGCCTGGAACGAGATCCGGGTGTGGGATCTGGCCACCAGGCGGCAGATCGGCGAAACCCTCCAGGGCGGAGCCGCCGGGGTGGCGGGGGTGGCCCTTTGCGTGGTGGACGGCCGACTCGTCGTGCTGGAGACCGGCAACGGAGTGCGGACGCACGATGTGGCCACCGGGCAACCGCTCGGCGAGCCGTTCAACGGACACACCGACTTCGTGATGACGGTGGCGGCCACGGTGGTGGACGGCCGGCCGATCGCGATCAGCGGCAGCCGGGACGAGGCGCGACGCCTGCGGGTCTGGGACCTGCGGGCGGGGGCGGCGGTCGGCGAGCCGCTCGGCGGCCACACCGACTGGGTGATGGCGGTGGCGACGGCGGTGGTGGACGGCCGGCCCGTCACCGTGTCCGGGGGCCGGGACGGGAAGGTGGTCATCCGGGACTGCGCCGACGGGAAGCAGATCGGCGATCCCGTCGAGTACGAGTCGGGCGTGAGCGCTCTCGCCACGGTGGAGCTGGGCGGACGCCCCGTCGCGCTCGTCGCCGTCGACACCCTGGTGCACCGCCTGGACCTGGCGACCGGCCGACCGGTCGGGGAGCCGTTCGCCGGGCACGCCCGGGAGGTGCTGACGGTGGCCACGGCGGAACTGGACGGGCGGCCCGTCGCCGTCACCGGCGGTGAGGACCGCACGGTCCGGCTGTGGGACCTGGCCACCGGCGAGCCGATCGGCGGACCGCTCAAGGGGCACACCGGCAGCGTGAACGCGGTGGCGACCGCGGTCCTCGACGGTCGTCGGATGGTCGTGTCCGCCGGCACTGACGGAACCGTCGTGGTGTGGAATCCGGCCGCCGGAGAGCGCCACGGCGAGCCCATCGCCGGCTGGGACGGCGGGCTGCTGGCGATCGCCGTGACCGAGCTGAACGGCCGCCCGGTCGCCGTCTGCGGCGGAATGGACAAGGCGCTGCGGGTATGGGACCTGACCAACGGCGAACAGGTCGGCGAGCCGCTGGCCGGACACGGCGGCTGGGTCCACGCGGTGGTGACGACCCGCCTGGAGGGCCGGCCCGTCGCGATCACGGGCGGCATGGATGCGACGGTGCGGCTCTGGGACCTGGAAGCGGGAGAGCAGCTGGACCCCGGGTACGCCTTCCCCTACCTGGTCGAAGCGCTCGCGCTCACTCCTGGAGGTGGCCTGCTGGTCGCCTTCGGCCGCGAGGTGGCGGCGTTCGGCGACCGGCTGGGATAGACCCCCGATCGTGACGGACGGGTGCCGCCGAAGCCGCTCGACGGCACCCGTCCCGCCGGACAGCCGAACGTGTCCTTCGACTCATCGCCCACTAGACAGGCCCTACTGACGAGCTCTTGGACCAGCCCAACTGAGACGACCAGCGAATCGGGCCAACCCGAGACAGGGCCAGAACGTCCCACGGGACATGAACTGCAGCCAGAGCCGCGGCGGACGGCGAACCTCCAGTCCTGATGAGGACGGTTGAAAAATTCAGGCAGCGTCATCAGTCCGCGGTGAAGACAGGCCCGAAGCCATCACGGCCTTGACACAGCCTGGGTGTACGGCTCATGGTGCGATGGGGTCGGGACGGAACTGGGCTGGGTGAGCGGCGCGAAGGTAGTGCATCGCGGTATTCGGCGCGATGCCGAAGACTCTGATGAGGTGAATGGGGTCGGCGGTGTGCTTGGCCTCGTCGAGAATCCGGTCGGCCCGCAGGGCAGATGCTCGTACGCCAATTGCCATGAACGGCTTCTTTGTTGACAGGTCTGACAGTGCGGCGTTGCTGTCGTTCACGGCGGTCTGGCGACTGAGCAACAGGTGCGGGTTGGTCGTGGAGGGCCATCGGATGGATCGCTCGGCGAGCCAAGTTCTCAGCAGGTCCCAGGTGAGTTCGTCAAGGTAGACGGTGGGGTCGAGGCATCCAGGTCGGCGGATCGTCAACCGGCCACGAGTCAGGTCGATGTCCGTGAGGAGAAGCTGGCGGACTTCGAATCAGGTCAGGGCGTGAACGGCGACGAGCCCGACCGTCAGGCGGTCCCGAGCTGTGTCAGCCTGGCCGAGCAGCCCTCGCAGCTGGTCGGTTGCGAGTGGGCGGGGCAGGGTCTTGGGGCCCGGAAGGCTCACCGCCCGGGCTGGATCTCGGAAGACAAGGCGCTCGCGCTTGAGCGCGCGGAACATGGACCTCAGCGAGCACAAGGTGGCCCGCGTGTTTGCGCCGCGTTGGGCGGAGACTGCCCGGTCGATGTCGCTGCTGGTGATCGCGCGCGGGTCCTCGATGCCGGCGCTCGCCCAGTCTGACAGGACAGGATGAACGCGGCTGACGTAGGCGTGGATGGTTCTGTCCTTCAACGCGCGGCTGGGTCGCCTGCCGACACCGGCCATGACGCGAATCCAGGTGTGCACGGCCGTCGCGAAAGCAGTGGGCAGTGCGTCGGCGAGTTCGCGCGCCCGTCGGACCTCAGCGCTGTCGAGGTTCAGGGGTTCCAGCAGACCGCGTTGCTGCAGATAGTGAGGCAGCCGGGCATGGTGATGGCTATCGCTCAGGGCTGCGACCGCCCGGATGTCCGCTTCGAGCAGTGGGACTTCAACGCCGAGGTGGCCGGCCACAATCCGCAGGGTGCGGAAGCTGGCGGCGACCTGCTTGGGGTCGGCCCCCAGGGACCGCAGGTGGCTAGTGAACCCGGCGACCACCTGCATCGCGTGCTCGGTCAGCGCCGGTCGCCGCGTCTCGTCCAGGCGAGTCCAGTCGCGTTCCGGGCAGGGGAACAGCGCCTGCTGCCTCGGGTCGATCAAGTGCTCGGACACCTCGCGCGGCGGCCGGGCCACCTCGCGGACGGCCTTCGCCTTGGCCTCGAATCGGCCGCGCACCCCGGCGTCCGTCCCCTTGTGCTTCACGGTCCGTAACAGCGGGGCGAACTCCCCACCGAACCAGAGCTGGTCGCCACCGACCAGTCCTGCGCCACTGAGGTCGGAGGCGGTCTCGGCCATCACCAAGCGGCACCGCCGACAGTGACCGGCCGAAGTCGGCAGCTCACGGCAACACCGTACGCATACGCTCACCGGGAAGTTGTGCGGCTTCCGTTCCCAGTGGTGGCAGCCTGCGCAGACGCGCCGCACCACGCCGTTCCAGGCGAGGCAGTGTCCACAGCTTCCCCGAGTGAAGGCCGAGGCCGGCACGAGGCGCGGGCGGGCAGGCCGCAGCAGGTCAGCGCGCTTGAGCGCCTCTGCGATCGTCGGATGCATCTTCGGAAGGTCGGCGAGCATCTCCTCGCCCACCCTGCGTTCGCCGGGTTCGCGGGACGCCAAGGCGAGCCGCGCTCCTTGCCACATGTCGTAGAACCACCCTGCCGAGCTGACTCCGCGCTGGTCGGCAATGATCCGCAGCTGATCCAGGACCAGAGGGAGGTCTTCGATCTCGCGGTCGCGGATCATCCCACCGTACTTGGAGGAGAAACGTCGCGCATGGTCCCTGAACAAGGCGAGCTGGCCCGGGATTTGAGGCGGGCATACATCCTCGTCATCGCGCCGGCCCTGGGCCAGCATCGGCCTGGCCCAGGGGTAGATCCGCCACGGCCTGACCAGGGGACGCTCGTGGTCACGGAGAGGCGAAGCCCGTGGCAACGCCACCTCCGGCAATCTGAGAACGAGCTGACGGGGCCTGCCACCGGCCAGGTCGCCTCGCGTGATCTCCGACCGCAGCCACAACTCGTCCCCACCGAAGCGCACGGCCAGCAGGCACGACCGGCACGTGCCGTCCGGCCCGACAACCTCCGGCCATCCGCAGCGCCGACAGTCTGCCTCTCTGCGCTTGCGGCCTCCGCTCCTCGCCAGGGCCCGAACCACAGCACACTCCCGGCACAGGCCGCCCTTGGTCACCTCCCCCCAGCACGCGCAGGTCGCACAGCTTCCCGCCATAGCGCTCATCGTCCACATGGTCGCTCAGTTCGGAGGCATCGATCGGCGACCACCAGCCGGTCGCGGTAGCGGCCGCACCGCTCCCGAGGTGGCATCACCGCCGACGGCCTGCCGCGGCGCATCCTCCGGCACCGCCACGGCGACCGCCTCAGCCTCCATGAGGTCTGCGACCGTGCAGCCGAGGGCCGTGCAGATCATGTCCAGATCGTCCAGCCGCACGGTGATCGGCTTGCCCGACCACAGAGCCGCGACCTTGCTCAAGGACGGGGTGAACCCCACCTCCTCGAACGCGACCAGCAACTGACTCGGTCGCCAGATGTCTCGCCGGGCCGCCACCCACCGCAGATTCCACTTCAACCTCTCAACCCTCCTGACTCAGCCGCCGGATGGCGCGCCGCGACGACTCCAAGCTCGACCGCTCAGGATCACTCCTGACGGTCGCGAGATAGCCAACCGTCGTGGAGGCCCAGACGTAGCCCAACAAGACCTGCACATCCCACAACGGCATCCCTGCCTCGTAGTTGTGCGTGGCGCACGCATGGCGCAACAAGTGGGGGAACAGCACCGGCACCGGACCTGACAGGTACTCCAGGGAGGCGGCCTTCAAGGCCCGGCGGAACGTGTCCGCCACCATCGCCGGCGCGAGCGGCAGGTTCAGCGACGCGAGCGCGCCGGGAAGCCGCTCGGACGGGAACAGCGGCGCCAGGGGGCTGCTCGCGTCGTCCCGGAACTCTCCACGGATCTCTTCGACGTACCACCACAGCAACGCCCTTCCCTCGGCGAACATGTACGCCTCGCGTTGCCGCGGACCCGAGCCCCGAGCGCCCTTGCCCTGCACCAGGAACCGACCCCACTGGCCGTTCTCCCAGTGCACGTCTCCCAGTCTGACCGCACACAACTCAGCTGCCCGCACCCCCGAGAGGTAGGCAAGCTTGCCCATGACGTAGTTCCGCGCCGCCACCGGGTACTTCCTCGACCCTGGCAACGCCTCGCGCCAGGAGGCGAAGAAGTCCTTCATCGCCCGGGCGGACGGCGGGATCCGAAGCCCGAAGTCGCCACGGTGCCGTGGCCGGTTGAACGCGTCCACCGGAGACTCGACCACAGCTCCGAACCGTCGCAAGATCTCGCCCGCGTACCGCTGTTCCAGGAACGCGAAGTATCCGTCGATCTTCGTCATCTTCGCCCTGATCGTGGAGTGCCCGCGCTTCCCGACTCCGGCGAAATACTGATCGACTTCTCGGGGCCCCAACCGCCACGGCACGACACCGTAGAACGCACAGATCTCCATGACCGGCTGGACCAGCGCGTGCAGCGTCGTCGGAGCGAGCCCGGCGACGTCACGAGCCCAGCAGTACTCCGCCAGAGTGTCCTGGTACAGGGCACGCTCGTCTTCCGGCGACGACGTCTCCGCAGCACGCCGTTGCAAGGTGACTACATCCGCCAGACCGGGCTCCCCCAGCCCAGCCTGACTTTCCTGACCGACACCGCTGGCGATCAGCGAGAACCGGCGACTTCCGGAATCCACCACAAGCATGCAAGTTACGGCTGTATCTCCAGGAATCTGCCAGCAAGTGCCGAAACCTCACACGAACGAGTGGCCCCAGTCCACGAGCCGCTGACCAGACCAGAGACCGCGCAGCCCCCAACCACTCTCGTCCGGGAACCCGTCGGAACTCCAGTTCACTCCTGTGCGAGCACTTGGCGCTGTACTCGGAACCCTGGCCTTCCCTGTTGGATGTGCCTGTTGAAGACGCTCCGAAGGGGGTGCTCGTTGGCGGGCTGGAAGGTGTTCTCGGTACAGGTACAGACCGGAGGGGTGTCGTCTGGGGCGCGTGCTCCTAGCGTTTGACCCTGTTGCGCACCGCCAGCAGGGCGAGGACAAGCAGGATGGGTTCAACAAACCGGGAGACCATCTCAATGTAGGTGCCGCTGGTGGTCAGCCCCTGCCCGGCGGAGCGGAAGACCACTGAGTTCAACGCAGTTCGAGTTCCCCACTCAAGCCGCGGCACGGTGAACCTTTCGCCAGGCGCGGCTCCGCCGGGTTCTTGGGGTGTGGTATTCCAGCTGACGACTTGCCCAGCAGTAACCGTGCCTTGCGATTTCTCCGTCGGGCCGGGGTCTAGGGGCAGTCCGAACTCCATCAGCAGGATCACGGTCAGGACTATGGCCGCAGCCAGCCAGCCCACGGCGCGCAGGGCCCGCAGGCTGTAGCCGGAGAGCAGCCAGTATGCCCACAGCAGGCCTCGTTCGGCGCGCGAGGTTCCCGTTCGGTCGTGGCGGCGCATCTCCATCTCGCCGTAGTAGAAGTCTGCAGCGCCGGGCTCATCCTTGCCGTCTTCGAAGGCCTTGCGGAGCTGCCGGTAGGTCGCGGCCAGGCTCGCCGGCTCGGGGCCGGCGGAAACCGCTGTGTCAGGTGTCTGCCAGCCACGTGGCGGATTGGGGTTCTTGATTCCGGTCTCCTCCGCCCGCTGCGCCCGCCAGTGATGCTCCTCGGCCAGGGTCCGTCGGCGGCTCCACCGGTAGAGCCCAACCTTGTACAGGTGCCGGCGCCAGTGGTAGCCAGTCGGGGTGCGGGCGAAGGTGCAGCTTCCCTCCAACCGTAGTTGGTCCAGGTGGATGGCTTCCGTGAAACGGCATTCCGTCAGGTTGGTGCTGGTCAGCACCAAGTGACCGACGTCTACCCCCTGTACTGAGGCCACCCATGCGCGGGGGTCGAGTGGGAGGAGGGGCAGTTCGTCCAGGACCTCGCTGCCATCTGCGGTGAACGAGACCGGGTGAGCGGTGACGGCCGTGGGGGAGGACAGCACGGCATCACTCAGGTCCACCACCGCGTAGCGGAGCCGTAGGGTTGCTCTTGACTCCCATCGCGTCCCGGCACAGCGAACCTCACGGGCTGCGATCTCCATCGTAACTGGCAGCTCGAAGACCGCCTCGGACAAGTTCAGCGCGTGGCGGCATACCAGCGGCCCGAACGACCGTGCCGCAGTGAACGTCCCCCTTCTGAAGTCGGCATCGCCGGAGAACTCCGCGCCGGCGAACTCGGCGTCGGCGGAGAACGTCGCGCCGACGAACCAGGCGCTGCCGGAGAACGTGGCCCCGTCGAATCGGGTGTCGCCGGAGAACGTCGCGCCGTTGAACCCGGCGCCGCCGGAGAACGTCGCCCCGGCGAACCAGGTGTCGGCGGAGAACGTCGCCTCGTTGAACCCGGCGCCGCCGGAGAACGTCGCCGCGACGAACCCGGTGCGGCCGGAGAACGTCGCCCCGTCGAACACGGCGCCGCCCGAGAACGTGGCCCCGTCGAATCGGGTGTCGCCGGAGAACGTTGCGCCGTTGAACCGGGTGTCGCCGGAGAAGGTCGCCCCGGTGAACCCGGCGCTGCCGGAGAACGTCGCCCCGGCGAATCGAGTGTCGCCGGAGAACGTGGCCCCGGTGAACCGGGCCTCGCCGGAGAACGTCGCCCCATCGAACGCGGCGTCGGAGGAGAACTCCGCTTCGTCGAACCAGGCTCGGCCAACCTCGATCCGTTCTGTGTCCGGGTTCCGCAGTGCCCCCAGGAGTCCAGCAAGGAGGGCTGCATCAAGGCGGGTACCACGGTGATCGACCTTGGCGCGGGCGCCGGACGCGCGAAGGCTCCGGAAGTACTCCGTACGGTCCTCAGCTTCTGCGTGGACCAGACAGATATTCAGCCCCGGAAGCTGGCTGCCTCGGCAGCCGACCAGGTCGCTATCGGTCTGGCTCATCCCGCACTTCGGCCAACCGGGACGCTGCCATGCCGGAGTTAATGGTGTGCTCATGGCTGGCGGACTGTTCGGCTCTCCATGCCCCCATCATCGATCCATACCATCGCCCCTCGGCGGTATCTGAAACGGCCCGGCGCAGGGGTTCACCCTCCCGGCGGGCCGTCAGAATAAGGAAGGATATTGATCAATCTGGTTCCCATTCAGGCATGCATGCTCGTTGGGGCAGTCGGCCCTGTACGTCTCACCGCTTCACGCGGCCCCGGAGGGCCAGGAGGGCGAGGCTGAGTAGGACCGGGCCGGTGAGGCGGAGGATGGCTTGTAGCAGCTTTCCCCATGCGGTGAGCGTCACCTCACTGTCGGTGAGCGACAGGGTGGCGCGGAGTGCATACAGCAGGCTGGTCCAGTACGAGACCGGCTGCGGTGGGTTGGTGAAGCCGACCAGATGGAACACGAGCGCGAGATTCGCGGTCACGACGATGAGCCAGGCAAGCGCCCGCCAGGCGCGCAGCCCGTACCCGGACACCAACCAGTACGCCGTCAATACGCAGTGTTCGACCCGACCCCTGCTGGTCCGGCCATCGGCCGGACTCCCGGCAGCAGGGCGCGCGCATCGCCGCATTTCCATTTCGCCGTAGTAGAAGTCGGCGGCACCAGGCTCGTCCTTGGCGTCCTCGCGTCCCTTGCGCAGGGCCCGGTACAGAGCGGCGATCTGGCCCGGGTTCAGACCCCCAGGCAACGGCCGGTCGAGCCACTCCGGCCAGCGCGGGGCGACCCAGCGGAACGACCGGAAGGGCCGATCAAGCGTAGCTGCGGCCCAGCGGGGTAACCGGGTGGTCCAGCGACGTGACCGGTCGGCCCGCCAGATGCGTTCTTCGGCGATCACCTGCCGCCAGTCCCAGCTCCGTGGTCCCCTGTCCAGCGGGGCCGAGGTGGTCGTGAAGCCGACGTCAGCTTCCAGGCGCAGCTTGTCGAGGTTGTGCGCGCCGGTGAACAGGCAGTCCGTGGCGGTGACGTTGCTCAGCCCCAGGCCCGCGACGTTGGCGCGCCGCAGGGACAGCAGCTGCGGGCGCTCAGAGATCTCCCCTGCCAAGAGGCGTTGCCAGGCCCTGGCGATGCGCTGTTCCTGGGCCAGGAGCCGGTCACTGGCTAGCAGGGGGATGCCGGTGAGGATCGATGGTGCGGGGAAGTCGGCGTCGTCCAATACGACACGAGCCCACCGCAATCGGAACTGCACGCCACCGGGGAAGCGTGCACGACGGCAGGACAGCCCGATCGCGCTCACCTCGATCTGCACCGGCTGCATGAACTGCGCCTCATCCAGCACCAGCCCTCGGTGAGCCAGCAACGGCCCGAACTGCCGCGTGTGCTCGAACCTGGCACGCTCGAACCTCCCGGTGCGGCGGAAGATCGCCCCGCTGAACGGGGCGATGCCGGAGAACGTCGCCCCGCTGAAGTCGGCGTCGCCGGGGAACGTCGCCTCGCCGAAGTCGGCGTCGCCGGAGAACGTTGCCTCGCCGAAGTGGGCGTCGCCGGAGAACGTCGCCCCGTTGAACCAGGTGACGCCGGAGAACGTCGCCCCGCCGAAGTGGGCGTCGCCGGAGAACGTCGCCCTGCTGAACGGGGCATCGCCGGAGAACGTCGCCCCGCTGAAGTCGGCGTCGCCGGAGAACGTCGCCCCGTTGAACCAGGTGACGCCGGAGAACGTCGCCCCGCCGAAGTAGGCGTCGCCGGAGAACGTCGCCCCGCCGAACCAGGCGATGCCGGAGAACGTCACCGCGCCGAAGTGGGCGTCGCCGGAGAACGTCGCCTCCTCGAACCAGGCGTCGCCGAGGCGGAGTCGTCCGGTGGTGGGGTCGTGGAAGGCCCGGAGGAATGTGGTGAGGAGGGGTTCAGTGAAACGGGTGCCTCGGTGGTCGATGTTGTCACCAGGGGCCAGGCCAGCGAAGTAGGTGTCGCGGTCGGCATCGGGCAGATGAGCCAGGCAGGCAGTGTGTCCGGGGACATGGCGGCCGCGGCAGCCGACCGGGGCGGTCGCAGGGTCGGCGCCGCGTCCGCAGCGTGGCCATTCCAGCCACCGTTCAGTCATGGGGGGCGGCGCGTTCATCGCCCGGGAGCCGTCCGCTGCGTCATGGCGCCCATCGTCGGTCCGTCGGTACGTCCACGGCGGTGTCCGGCCGCGGCCCGGCGCGCGGGTTCACCCGCCCGGCGGCCCGGGAGAGAGAAAAGGAGGGACAAGGCCCGTAATCCTTCCCTCCCGCTTGCAACAGGCTGACTTGATAGGGAACTGGCCGACCTCCGGTACGACGCGCGGTGGCTCATGCTTCGCGCCTCCGACGTCGGCGCACCCCACCAGCGTGCCCGGGTCTTCCTCGCCGCCTGGCCCGCCCGCCCCGGTGCTACTGAAGACGCCCACGAGCAACATCGCGACGAACGGCGGGAGCCAGCACCCGCGGAAGCGCAAGCAGGGCGGGCACGGCCCGAATCTGGCCGACGAAGTGGAGTGGCTGCTGCCCACCCCGAAGGCGTCGGACGGGGTCACGGGCTCGCCGAACCAGCGGCACGGCGGAGGGGGCCTGACCCTGCCGTCGGTGGCGGCCACGCCGCGGCCCTCTTCGAACCGCCGCCCGGCCTCACGCGCTCCCTCGCGGCCGACTTCCCCGGCAGCAGCCACGGTGGCCCTGACGCTGTGGTTGGAGGAGGCACCGGACGACTCGATCCGGAGCGGTGGGGACCATATGCCGGCGCCGTCGCCCGGTGGGAGACGCTCACCCGGACTGCGCCAACGGCCGCCGACGAGGGCGGCAAGCTCCGGGCCTAGTACTCCAGCAGGACTTCTCCATTCCCGCTGGTCAACGGCCTGGGAGTGGGGAGTGTAGCGGGGTGGGAGCGGGTGCGGGGCGGTCTTC
>NZ_JBHWGV010000170.1:0-14892 GCF_042732955.1 Kitasatospora sp. NPDC059747
GCCGGCCCCCCCGGGGGGCCCCCCGCCCCGGGGGGGGGCCGGGGGGGCGGGGGGGGGGGGCGCCCGCGGCGGGGGGGGGGGGGGGGGGGGCCCCCCCCGGCCGCCCGGCGGAGGTTCGGGTGCGCGCCCGGCGGAGGCGCGCGGTGTCGGCGGGAGATCGTGTGGCGCGCCGACGGGCAGCTCCTGCTGAGCGGCCGGAGGGTTGGCGTCAGCGACCTCCGACTCCGCGGGGAGAGGGGAAGGTTCGGTGAACGGAAGCCATGGCTGCGTCCTCCGCCGGGGTTCGAAGATCGACCCGATCAGCGGCCGTATCGGCGGCCCGTCCGCGCCGCCGGCGCCGAGCAGGCGGCTCACGAAGTCGTTCATGCCGTCACCAACTCCAGGTACAGCTGCCGTCGTTCGGGCCCGACCGCGAGCACCTCGGCCTCCGTCCAGCCGTAGGCGGTGGCGAGCGCGTGCACGTCGTGGAGCAACCGTCTGGCGTGGGCGTCGAGTTCGGCCCACAGGTAGCCGGAGGCGTCGAACGGCGACGTCCAGGCGTGGCCGCACTCCGCGCAGTCGAGGTCCAGCCGGACGTCCGCCTGCGGATCCCGCGCGGCCAGGGCGCCCGCCACGGCCTCCAGGACGTCCGCCGGGAGCGCGTCGGCGGCGACCGGCCGTCCGTCCGCGACCGCCGAGGTGAGCACCCGCCGGAGCAGGGCCCGTCGGGCGGCGGCGCGCGGCGCGCCCCGGACGGCGAGCAGGTCCCGGGTGGTGACCGGACGGAACGTGAGCTCGAAACCCCCGGCCCGTACGACGCGTTCGCCCTCCGGCGCCGCGGCCGTGACGTCCTGCGCGGTCAGTTCGAGTTCCAGCTCCGTCCGGCAGGACGGGCAGGTGACGGCGCACGGCAGGCCGGGGCCGAAGCACCGCACGCGCAGGCCCAGCACCAGCTCCTCGCGCCGCCCGACGGTCAGGTCCGCGACGGCCGCCGGATCGCCGCCGCCCGCCGCGGCGAGCACCAGGGCGCGCCGGACCGGGTCCTGCCCGCGCCCGGCCTCCCAGACGGCGAGCAGGCCCTCCTCCGTCAGCGCGGTGACGTCGGCTGGGGCTCCGGTGAGTTCGTCCATCGTCAGGCCGGGTCCTCGAAGGACGGCTCGACCGGCTCGGGCAGGTCCTCGCGCACCCAGCCCTCGTTCTCCAGCTTGATGTGCTGGATGGCGACCGCGTTGGCGTTGGCGTCGAGGTCGGAGACCGGCTGGTACTCCGACACCCAGCAGTTGAACACCTGGTAGGAGAGCACCTTCTGGCCGGCCTCGTTGAAGACGTCGACGATGATGTCCCGCCGGAAGTCCTTGAGCGAGGACTCCAGTCCGCCGCTCGCGTTGGTCAGGCTCCAGACCCGGTTCGCCCACTGCTCGAACACCTTGTCGCTCGTGACCCCGCGCTCCAGGGTGATCGCGTCGTACTCGGTGCGCCCCGGCAGCTTGGTGCTGGTGGCCGGGTCGCCGCCGCTGCGGTGCTTGATCACCTCGGTGCTGCGCTTGAACCCGGTGACCTTGCTGACGCCCGCGATGTAGTCGGTGCCGCCGCCGAACTTCACCCGGAAGCGGAAGTTCTTGTACGGGTCGCGGCGCTTCGTCCTGCTGTCGGCCATGGCCTGTCTCTCCGTGAGGGTGCGCTCAGACCTGGATCTGGCCGGCGAGCTGCTGGATGTGGATGATCACGAACTCGGCGGGCTTGAGCGGGGCGAAGCCGACCTGGATGTTGACGATCCCGCGGTCGATGTCGTTCTGCGGGTTGTTCGTCGCGTCGCACACCACCTGGTAGGCGTCCCTGGGCGTGCGGCCCTGGAAGGCGCCCTGGCGGAACAGCGTGTTCATGAACGCGCCGACGTTGAGCCGGATCGAGGACCACAGCGGTTCGTCGTTGGGCTCGAACACCACCCACTGGGTGCCGCGGAACAGGCTCTCCTCGATGAACAGGGCGGTCCGGCGCACCGGGACGTACTTCCACTGGTCGGCGAGGACGTCGGCGCCGACCAGCGTCCGCGCGCCCCACACGAGGTTGCCGAACACCGGCCGCCGGCGCAGGCAGTTGACGCCGTACGGGTTGAGGATGCCGTTCTCCGGGTCGGTCATCGGCACGAGCGGCGCGACGACGCCGGCGAGGCCCGCGTCGGTGCCCGCCGGGGCCTTCCACACGCCGCGCGCGACGTCCGTGCGGGCCCACACCCCGGCGACGGCGCCGCAGGGCGGGAAGTCGCGGACGAGGTTCTGCTGTTCGGTGTCGGCGAGCAGGACGCGCGGGAAGTACACGGCCGCGTTGCGGGCGCCCGGGTCGCCGGCGAGCGGCAGGCCGGTGCCGCCCGGGGCGGCGGCCCTGGTGACGTCGGCCACGCTGTGCCACGCGTCCGGCGGGTCGACGACGAGCATCGCCCGGCGGTCCAGGCAGAGCTTGGCGGCCTGGGGGAGGATCCCGGCCGGGCCGTTCTGGCCGGGCGGCCCGGGCAGGCACAGGATGTTGAAGATGTCGGTCTTGAGCAGCTGGTAGATGCCCTGCTTGCCGTCCTTGACCGGGGAGCTGTCGCCGAGGTAGTCGGCGGCGACCGGGGTCGCCGTCCCGTCCAGGCCGCCGCCGGCGGTGACGTACCAGTTGCCCTGGCCGGGGCCCTTGCCGTCCGGGAACGGGTCCTGGCCGGGCGGGACGTCGGTATTGGCCGCGAGCAGCCTGCCGTCCGCCGAGGCCGGGACGGTGACGAGGGCGGAGGCGGCGAGGGCGACGCTCAGCCGGTCGGGGCTGCCGGGCAGCGAGCTGACGTTGAGGTAGCTCTCGGTCACGCCGGTGACGGCGTCGCGCAGGGTGAGGTTGAAGCTCTTCTGGTCGGCGGCGCTCGCGGCCTTGTCGCGGGTCTGGTGGTCGACCCGGGCCCGCAGGTGGTTGCCCCAGTCGCCGGGGCTGACGGCGGTGAGCGTGACCGCGTCGGCGGCGGCGCCGGAGGCGGCGGGCAGGACGAGCGTGGCGGGCGCGGGGTAGCTGGGCCCGTCGGCCGGCGGGTTCTTCGGCTTCACGGCGGTGATCCGGACGATCTCGGCCTCGGCACCGCCGTTCTGGAAGAACTGGTAGACCGCGTAGCTCAGGTCGGAGGTGCGGTCGAGGCCGCCGAACTCCCGCTCGTAGTCGGCCCAGCTGGTGATGTGCACCGGGTCCGTCACCGACCCGCGCGGCGCCGTCCCGACGAACGCGGCGATCGACGTCGGCACGCCGACGATCGTGCGCACGGCGCTCGGCAGCTCGTCGATGTACACGCCCGGATAGGTGGGGCTGATGGGCATCGTGGCTCCCTTCGCGAGGGCAACGGCTGCGCCCGCGGACACCGCCCAGCGTCCGGGCCGGCCATCACGGCGGCGTCACCGCGGCCGCACGGCGCGGAACGCGTGGCGTGACGCGGCCGTGACGGGCGTCCGCACCCGGGGAACCTTCGCGGGGGCCGGGGCGTCTGTCGTCCGGTAACGATCACGCGATGAAGGAGCGTTCATGTCGTACTGCCCGCCGAACCCCGAGGAGTCCTGGCTGATGGGCGGGGTGATGTCGGTCCTGCAGACCGGCATCGACGTCCAGCTCGGCTACTGGGCGGGCGGGGACGAGCTCAGCCACGACGACGGCAGCAGCAACCGCTGGCAGCTCCGCTGGGTCGACGGCGGCCGCGCGGTGCTCACCGGCTTCGACGTCGACTACAGCACCGAGCGCGAACTCGACGAGTTGCTGCAGGGCGCGCCCGACTGGCTGCCGCTGCGCTGGTCCGGGCTCACCGACCGGATCGCCTTCTGCTACTGGTGGGAGAGCGGCGCCGGCGCGTGGGACTGCGCTCCCGTCGAGGACGATCGCGGCGTGGGGATCACGG
Source organism: Kitasatospora sp. NPDC059747 (assembly GCF_042732955.1). NCBI lineage: Bacteria > Bacillati > Actinomycetota > Actinomycetes > Kitasatosporales > Streptomycetaceae > Kitasatospora > Kitasatospora sp. NPDC059747. Next base: position 3,884 of record NZ_JBHWGV010000170.1, read on the forward strand.
GCTCGCTGGACCGGCTGGAGTCCCTCCTGACCGACCGGGTGATGGAGCGGATCCCGGAGCCGGAGGACGAGGACGACGAAGAGGTGGACGAGGACGCGTACCTGGACGAGTTCACGCGGAAGCTGGAGGAGCTGGTCGAGGCGGCCAGGGAGCAGCGCCTGACCGAGCGTGAGCTCGCCCCCGTCCTGGGCTTCCTGGAGGAGCCGGGGCGGCTGAACCTCGCCGACGCGCTCGACAACGCCCGGGACGCCGGGTTCACGCCGGGCAGCTCCCGGCCCTGGGAGCGCCCGGCGTCAAGTGTGCATGTCAACTGACGTGCGTTGCACGGCTGTTGACGTTCCGTAAGGACGCGGACGACGCCGCGTCATGATCCAGCACCGCTCAGGACCGAATCGGAGGTGACCTTTCCGGCATATCGAACGCGTGGTGGAATTGTGCTGGTAGTGCGAACATCTTTACCCCATCATCTCCGGAGGTACACCGCCCATCCGCACCGGCCACGAGCCGGTGCGCGGGCCACCCCTCAGGAGTAGTGGATGAGTTCGACGGAATTCCCCGCACTGGATCCCACGGCCACCCTCGCCGGCCTGATCGAGGCCCAGGTGAGACGCACGCCGGACGCCGTCGCCGTGATCGACGGCGAGCGCCGCCTGACCTACCGCGAACTTGGCGAGCGCTTGACCTCCGCCGCCGCCCGCCTCGCCCGGGCCGGGGTCGGCCCCGGGACGCTGGTCGGCGTGTGCCTGCCGCGCTCGGCCGAGCTGGTCGTGGCCCTGCTCGCGGTGCTCCGGTCCGGCGGCGCCTACGTGCCGCTGGACCCGGCCTACCCGCAGGACCGGCTGGAGCTGGTGATCGGCGACGCGCGGGCGCCGGTCGTGCTCACCGACCGGGCGCACGAGCACCTCGTGGCGGGGGCCGGGGCCGCCGTCCTGTACGCGGGTCCGGACGGGCAGGGTCCGTTCGAGCAGGGTCCGGACGGGCAGGGTCCGACCGCTCCCGTCGCGCCGGTGGGCAGCACCGACGCGGCGGCGTACGTCCTGTACACCTCCGGCTCCACCGGCCGCCCCAAGGGCGTCGTCGTCCCGCAGCGCGGCGTGAACGCCCTGCTGCGCTGGGCCGCCGCCACCTACCGGCCCGAGGACGTGGCGGGCGTGCTGTTCGCCACGTCGGTCTGCTTCGACATCTCGGTGTACGAGGTCTTCTTCCCGCTCGCCGTCGGCGGCGCGGTCGTCGTCGCCGAGAACGCCCTCGCCCTGCCCGACCTGCCCGCGCGCGACGCGGTCACCCTCGTCAACACCGTCCCCAGCGCCATGGCGGCCCTGCTGCGCGGCGGCGGCCTGCCCGCCGGCGTACGCGTCGTCAACCTGGCCGGGGAGGCGCTGCCGCGCCGGCTCGCCGACCAGGTCCACGCGCAGCCCGGCGTCGAGCGGCTCTACAACCTGTACGGGCCCACCGAGGACACCGTCTACTCCACCTGGGCCCTGGTCGGCCGGGACGAGACCGGCGAACCGCTGATCGGCCGCCCGGTCGACGGCACGACGGCGCACGTCCTGGACGAGCGGCGCGCGCCCGTGCCGGAGGGCGGGATCGGCGAGCTGTACCTGGCGGGCGAGGGCCTGGCGCACGGCTACCACGGCCGCCCGGACCTCACCGAGGAGCGGTTCGTGACCGTCGGCGGCGAGCGCTGCTACCGCACCGGCGACCTCGTCCGGCGGCGCGCGGACGGCAGCTTGGAGTACCACGGGCGGGCCGACCACCAGGTGAAGGTGCGCGGCTTCCGCGTCGAGCTCGGTGAGATCGAGGCCGTGCTCGCCGCGCACCCGGCGGTGGAGGCGGCGGTGGCCGTCGTCCAGCACGACGACGCGGGCGCCTACCTGGCCGCCTTCGTCCAGTCCTCCCGGGAGCTCGCGCCCGGCGGGCTGCGCGCCCACTGCGCCGCCGCCCTGCCCGGCTACATGGTGCCGCTCGCGATCGGCGTGCTGGAGCGCCTGCCGCTCACCCCCAACGGCAAGACCGACCGCGCGGCCTTGCCCGCGGTGGCGCGCGGGCGGGACGGCCACGGGGTGTTCGTCGCGCCGCGCACCCCCGTCGAGGAGCGCATCGCCGGGCTGTGGCAGGAGCTCCTCGGCATGCCCAGGGTCGGCGTGCACGACGTCTTCCTCGACCTCGGCGGCCACTCGCTGCTCGCCGCGGGCGTCCTCGCCCGGGTCGAGCGCGAGTACGGCGTCCGGGTGCCGCTCGCCGAGTTCTTCGCCGCGCCGACCGTCGCCGCCCTGGCCCTGCGCGTCGCGCACGGCGGCGGGCGCCCCTCGGTCGCGCCGCCCGTCCGCGAGCCCGGACTGCCCGCCGAACCGACGGCGTTCCAGCGCGACCTGTGGCTCCAGGAGAACGTCGAGGCCGGCACGTCGCTCTACAACGTCCCGCTGCGCGTCCGCGCGACCGGCACCCTGGACGCCGCCGCGCTCGGCCGCGCCTTCACCGAGGTCGTCCGCCGCCACGAGGCGCTGCGCACCGCCGTGATCGGCCGCGCCGGCGAACCCGCCGTCGAGGTCCGCCCGCCCTACGCCGTCGACGTGCCCGTGCACGACCTCACCGGCGCCGACGAGGCGCTGCTGGACGCCGCGCTCCGCGCCGAGGCGGCCCGCCCGCTCGACCTCGCCACCGGGCGCCTGCTGCGCGTGCTCGCGCTGCGCACCGGCGAGGACGCCCACGAGCTGCTGATCACCGTGCACCACGCGGCGATGGACGGCTGGGCCACCGGGCTCCTCCTCGCCGAGCTCGACCGCGCCTACCGGGACGGCGAACTCCCGGAGCCCGGCCTCCAGTTGTCGGACGTCGCCCGCTGGGAACAGCGCGCCCACGCCGCCGCCCGCGAGGACGCGTTGCGCTGGGGCGACGGCCTCCTCGGCCTCGACCACGAGCAGCACCTGCCCGGCGACCGCCCGCACCCTGACCCGCAGGACTACGCGGGCCGCCGCATCGAGCGCCGGGTCCCGGCCGAGCTGCTGCGCGCCGCCGAGCGGTGGGCTGCGGAGGAGGGCGCGAGCCTCTACATGGCGGTGGTCGCCGCGCTCGGCGGGGTGCTGCACCGCTACACCGGCCGCACCGACGTCGCCGTGCTCAGCCCGTTCGCCGTCCGGCCGGTGCCGGAGCTGGAGGGGGTGCTCGGCTCACTGGTCAACACCGTGGCGCTGCGCTTCGGCGCCGCGGGGGCGGACACCTTCCGGCAGCTGGTCGGGCGGGTGCGTCCGGCGGCGCTGGACGCGGCCGAGCACAGCGTGCTGCCGTTCGTCGAGCACGCGCGCCGGACGGCCGGTGCGTCCGGGCGGGCCTCGTCCCCGGTCTCGCAGGTGCTGGTCGCGGTGCAGAACCACCCGGTGGCCGGGGCCGAACTTCCGGACCTGAGCCTTGAGTTAGTCTCCGAGGTGTGCAACGGGACGGCGAAGACGGACCTGTCGCTGTTCCTGGAGTTCCCGGCGGACGGGCCGCTGCTGTCCGCCGAGTACCGGACCTCGCGCTACGACGAGCGTTCGGTGCGCGCCGTCTTCGACCACCTGCTCGCCGTGCTCGCCGCCGGGATCGCCGAACCGGACCGCCCGCTCTCGGAGCTGGCGATGCTGTCGGCCGCGGAGATCGCCGCCGCCGAGGACGGCCTGGTCCGGGCGGACACCCCGGTGGCCGACCTGCGCCTGCACGAGCTGTACGCCGGGTGGGACCCTTCGGCCGTCGCCGTGTCGGCCGCCGACGGCAGTCTGACCTACGGCGAACTCGGCCTGACCGCAGGCAGGCTGGCGTCCGTCCTGGCCGCCGCCGGCGCCGGGCCCGGCGGGCTGGTCGCGGTGGCCGTCCGCCGCGGGCGCCTGCTGCCCGCCGCCCTCCTGGCCGTGCTGCGCAGCGGCGCCGCCTACCTGCCGCTGGACCTCGACCAGCCGCTCGCCCGCAACCGGGCCGTGCTGGACGACGCCGGCGTCTCGCTGGTCCTGGCCGAACAGGCCGACCGGCACGACGAGTTGTTCGCGGGCCGGACGGTCGTGGCGGCCGACGGCCAGGACGTGGAGACGGCCCCGATCGCCCCGCCCGTCGCCGTCGGCCCCGAGGACCCGGCCTACCTGCTGTACACCTCCGGCTCGACCGGCACGCCCAAGGGCGTCGCGGTGCCGCACCGGGCGATCGTCAACTTCCTGCGGGCGATGGAGGACCTCGTCGGCCTCGACGGGCAGGACGTCATGGCCGCCGTCACGACCGTCACCTTCGACATCGCCGGCCTCGAACTGTGGCTGCCGCTCACCGTCGGCGCCCGGGTCGAGATCGCCGACCGGGCCACCGCCACCGACGGCGCCGCCCTCGCCGCCTGGCTGGAGCGCACCGGCGTCACCCACCTCCAGGCCACCCCCGCCACCTGGCGCATGCTCCTGGAGGCCGGCTGGACCGGCAGCCCGGCACTCACCGCCCTGTGCGGCGGCGAGGCGCTCACCACCGACCTCGCCCGGGCCCTGCTCACCCGCACCCGGACGCTCTGGAACCTGTACGGGCCGACCGAGACGACCGTCTGGTCCACCGCCCTGCGCGTCACCCCCGAACTCGCCGCCCACGACGGCGTGGTGGCCCTCGGCGAGCCGATCGCCAACACCCGCCTGCACCTCCTCGACGCCGCCGGCCGGCCCGTCCCGGTCAACGGCATCGGCGAACTCGCCATCGCCGGAGCCGGCGTGGCCCTCGGCTACCACGGCCGGCCCGACCTCACCGCCGACCGCTTCGTTGCCGAACCCGGCCGCCCCGACGGCGCGCCGATGTACCGCACCGGCGACCTCGCCTGCCGCCGCCACGACGGCCGGCTGGAGTACCACGGCCGCGCGGACGCCCAGGTGAAGCTGCGCGGCTTCCGGATCGAACTCGGCGAGATCGAGGCCGCGTTGACCTCCGTGGACGGCGTGACGGCGGGCGCCGCCCGGCTCGTCGACACGCCCGCGGGCCCGGTCCTCGCCGGGTACGCCGTCACGGACGGCACGCTCACCGAGGACGACCTGCGCCTCGCCCTGGCCGCCCGCCTGCCCGACTACATGGTCCCCGCCGGGCTCCTGCTGCTCGACGCCCTCCCGTTGACGCCCGGCGGAAAGGTCGACCGGGCCGCGCTGCCCGCCCCGGAACTGGGCGGCCTCGGCGCACCGCCCGAGGGCGACTGCGAGGAGATCCTCGCCGAGGTGTGGCAGGAGGTCCTGGGCGCGGTCCGGGTCTCCCGCCACGACGACTTCTTCAGCATCGGCGGCCACTCGCTGCTCGCGACCCGCCTGACGGCCCGCATCCGGGACACCTTCGACATCGAGGTGCCCCTGCGCGCGGTCTTCGGCGACCGCACCCTCGCCGCCATGGCCCGCCGCATCGAAGACCTGCTGCTCGCCGACCTCGACGACGAACTCGCCGCGCTCGGAAACGACGCGGCGGGCGAGCACGCAGCGGGCGAAGACGCAGCGGGCGAGCACGCAGTGGGGGACACCACCATGGGGGACGACGCATGACCGACCGACCAAGAGAAGGCGCCGCCGACGCCCGGCGCCAGGAACTGCTGCGGCAGCGCCTCGCCAAGGCGAAAGCCGCCAGAGCCGCAGCGGCGCCGGCCAGGGCGGCCATCGCGCCGCGCCCCGCCGACGAGCCGATGCCGCTCTCCTCCGCGCAGCGGCGGATGTGGTTCCTCGCCCAGTACGAGCCCGACAGCGCCGCCTACCACATCCCGCTCGCGCTGCGCATCGCCGGAGAACTCGACGAGGCGGCCCTGGCCGCGGCCCTCGCGGACGTCGTCGACCGGCACGAGGTGCTGCGCACCGTCTACCCGGCGTCCGAGGGCGAGGTGCGGCCCGGACCGCTCGCGGCGGGCGCCTTCGCCCTCGCCACCGCCGACGTCCAGGCCGCCGCCGTGGACGCCCGGCTCGCCGAGGAGGCCGCCCGGCCCTTCGACCTCGCCGCCGACCCGCCGCTGCGGGCCGTCCTGCTGCGCACGGGCGAGGGCTTCGTGCTCAGCCTCGTCCTGCACCACATCGCCGCCGACGGCTGGTCCCTCGGGGTGCTGTTCGCCGACCTCGGCGCCGCCTACGCGGCCCGCCGCGAGGGCCGGGCGCCCGCGTGGGCGCCGCTGCCCGTCCAGTACGCGGACGTCGCGCACTGGCAGCTCACCGAGCAGGCCGCCGAACTCGCCGCACAGGAGACGTGGTGGCTGGAGCGGCTGCGCGGCGCCGCCACCACCGTCACCGTGCCCACCGACCGGCCCCGCCCGGCCGTCGCCGGCACCCGCGGCGCGCGGATCACCGCCGAGTTCGGCGCCGAGCGCTCCCGTCGCATCCGCACCCTCGCGGAACGCACCGCCACGACCCCGTACATGGTGCTGCTGGCCGCCCTCCAGGCCGTCCTCGGCCGCTACACCGGCAGCGACGACGTCGTGGTCGGCACGCCCGTCGCCGGGCGGACCCGCAGCGAGACGGAGGCGCTGGTCGGCTGCTTCGTCAACACGCTCGCGATGCGCACCGACCTTTCCGGCGAGCCGACCGTCCGCGCGCTCCTCGACCGCGTCCGCGAGGGCGCCCTGGGCGCGTTCGCCCGTCAGGACCTGCCCTTCGAGCGGCTGGTGGACGCCCTCGCGCCCGAGCGCGAGCTCTCCCACACCCCGCTCTTCCAGGTCCTGCTCAACGTCCACAACCAGGACCGGGCCAGGCCCGAGCTGCCCGGCCTGGACGTGGCCTGGCACCCGGTCGGCACCGACACCGCCAAGTTCGACCTCTCCGTCGCCGTGGTGGACGAGGACGACGCCCTGCTCGCCGACCTCGTGTGGCGCGCCGAGCTGTACGACGAGCCGACGGTCCGCCGGTTCTTCGGCCACCTCACCACCGTCCTCGACGCGATGGCCGCCGACCCGGACCGCCCGCTCGCCGAACTGCCGCTGCTCACCCCGTCCGAGCGGCGCCGCCTCGACGCCTGGGACGACACCGCGCGCACCTGGGACCTCACCGGCACCCTGCACGGCCTGGTCGAGGAACAGGCCCGCCGCACCCCGCACGCGCCGGCGGTCCGGGGCACCGACGGCGTCCTCAGCTACGCCGAACTCGACCGGCGCGCCAACGCGCTGGCCCACCGGCTGCGCGCCCGCGGCGTCGGCCCGGACCGCCCGGTCGGCCTGCTCGCCGAGCGCTCGGCCGCCCTCGTCGTCGGCATGCTCGGCATCCTCAAGGCGGGCGGCGCCTACCTGCCGCTGGACCCCGTCTACCCGGACGAACGCATCGCCGCACTCCTCACCGCCGCCGGCACCGCCGCGGTGGTCACCACCGACGACCTCCGCGCCCGCATACCGGGCGAGGCCGTCGTCGTCCCGCCGCTCACCACCCCGGCGGAGCCGTGCGACGGGCCGCCCGAGGTGGACGTCCGCCCCGAGCACCTGTGCTACCTGATCTTCACCTCCGGCTCCACCGGCGCCCCCAAGGGCGTCGCCGTCGAGCACCGCAACTACCGCAACTACCTGCACGGCCTGCGCGAGCGGATCGGCCCCGGCAGCGAGGGCTGGAACTGGGCGCTGGTCTCCACGTTCGCCGCCGACCTCGGCACCACCAACGTGTTCGGCGCCCTCACCGGCGGCGGCTGCCTGCACCTGCTCACGCGCGAACAGGCCACCGACCCGGCCGCGTTCGCCCGGTACGCGGCCGAGCACCGGATCGACGCGATGAAGCTCGTCCCCAGCCACCTGGAGGGCCTGGCCGCGCACGGCGACGGCCTCGCGGGCGTGCTGCCCGCACACCTGCTGATCTGCGCGGGCGAGGCGCTGCGCCCCGACCTGGTGGCGCGCATCCGCGCCGCCCGGCCGGACCTCCCGCTGCACAACCACTACGGGCCCACCGAGACGACCGTCTCGATGCTCGGCGCGCCCGTTCCGGTCGAGCCCGATGCCGCTGTCCCGCTGGGCCTGCCGTTCGGCAACGTCGGCGCCCACGTCCTCGACGCCCGGCGGCGCCCGGTGCCGGTGGGCGTGCCCGGCGAGCTGTACGTGTCGGGCGGCGGCGTGGCGCGCGGCTACCTGGGCCGCGACGACCTGACGGCGGAACGGTTCGTCACCGTCGACGGCCGGCGTTGCTACCGCACCGGGGACCTCGTGCGCCGCCGCCCCGACGGCGCGATCGAGTTCCTCGGCCGGATCGACCACCAGGTGAAGATCCGCGGCTTCCGGGTGGAGACCGGCGAGGTCGAGGCCGAGCTGACCGCCCGCCCCGAGGTCCGCGAGGCGGTCGTGGTCGCGCGCGGCGAGGGCGCGGCCCGCAGCCTCGTCGCGTACGTCGTGCCCGCCGTCCCCGACCCGGGGGACCTGCGGGCCGCGCTGCGCACCCGGCTGCCCGACTACATGGTGCCGGCGGCCGTGGTGCTGCTGGAGGCGCTGCCGCTGAATGCCAACGGCAAGGTGGACCGGCACGCACTGCCGGAGCCGTCGCCGGTCCAACAGGTCTCCGGCGGGGGAGAGTTGGAGACGGAGGCCGAGCACGCCGTGGCCGGCGTCTACCGGCAGGTGCTCGACGTCGAGGACGTCGGCCCGGCGGACGACTTCTTCGCCCTCGGCGGGGACTCCTTCTCCGCCGTGCGCACCGTCCGGCTGATCGGCCGCGGCCTGTCGGTGATCGACCTGTTCCAGCAGCCGACCGTCCGCGCCCTGGCCGCCCTGCTCGACGCCCGGGCCGGCGGCGGCCCGGCCCAGGACGGTCCGCGCCGCCTGCTGCACAAGCTCACGCGCGGCGGCGAGCCGGCCGAGGTCACCGTCGTCTGCGTCCCGTACGGCGGCGGCAGCCCGATCACGTTCCAGCCGCTCGCCGACACCCTGCCCGCCGGGCACCGGCTCTACGCCGTCGAGCTGCCCGGCCACGACCCGAGCCGCCCGCACGACGAGCTCGCCGAACTCGACGGCCTCGCCGACCGGTTGGCCGCCGAGGTCGCCGAGCGGATCGAGGGCCCGGTGCTCCTGTACGGCCACTGCCTCGGCGGCGCGCTGGCCACCGCCCTGGGCTCCCGCCTGGAGGCGGCCGGCGTCGACCTGCGCGGCCTCGCCCTCGGCGGGACGTTCCCGGCGGCCCGCCTGCCCGGCCGCTTCGCCGAGTGGTTCGCCCGCCGCATGCCCGGCGACCGGATGCTCTCCAACCGCTCCTACCTCGACTACCTGCGCGCGATGGGCGGCTTCACCGACGTCTACGACCGGGCCGAACAGGACTTCCTGGTCCGGGCGTTGCGCCACGACGTGCGGCAGGCCGAGGACTTCTACACGCGCGCGTACGGGGACGGGCGGCCCGCGCGCATGGCCGCGCCGATCCTGTGCGTCGTGGGGGAGAAGGACCGCGCGACCCAGCTGTACGAGGAGCGGTACGCCGAGTGGGAGCATTTCGGCGCCACCGTCGACCTCGCCGTGATCCCGCGCGCCGGGCACTACTTCCTCAAGCACCAGGCCGCCGAACTCGCCCGCGTCCTGGCCGGGTTCGCGGCGACGGGCGGCGTGGCCGAGCAGGTGACGACCAAGCGACCGGCGGCCCGCGCCGAGCTCGCGACCTTCGCCAAGGTGGCGATCGGCCAGTTCGTCTCGATGATCGGCACGAGCCTGTCCGGCTTCGCGCTCGGCGTCTGGGTCTACCAGCAGACCGGCTCCGCCTTCGACTTCGCGCTCATCTCGGTGGTCGCGGTGCTGCCCGCCGTCCTGCTGCTGCCGATCGCGGGCGCGGTGGCCGACCGGGTGGACCGCCGCAAGATCATGATCGTCACGGACACCGTCGCCGCGGCGGGCATGCTCGCACTGGGCCTGCTCCGCTGGGCGGACCTCCTCCACGTCTGGCACATCTACGTGGTGGCCTGCACGGGATCCGTCTGCACGGCGTTCCAGCGGCCCGCCTACCTGGCCGCGATCACCCAGCTCGTGCCCAAGCGCTACCTCGGCCAGGCCAACGGCCTCGCCCAACTCGGCACCGGCGCGGGCGACATGATGGCCGTCCTGGCCGGCGGCGTGCTCGTGTCGCTGATCGGCCTGCACGGCGTCGTCCTCTTCGACATGGCCACCTTCCTGACCGGCGTCACCTGCCTGCTGCTCGTCCGCTTCCCGGACGCGATGTTCGACAAGCAGGAGGAACCGCTGCTGCGCGAGGTCGTCACCGGCTGGCGCTACATCGTCCGGCGGCACAGCCTCGTCGCGATGGTCGTCTTCTTCGTCGTCTTCAACTATCTGTTCGCGGTCGCCACCGTCCTCGTCACCCCGATGGTCCTGGCCGACGGCACGTCCGTGGAACTCGGCGTCATCACCGCCGTCGGCGGTGTCGGCGCGATGGCGGGCGGTGTCGTGATGGCGCTGTGGGGCGGCACCCGGCGCCGCGCGGTCGGCATGGTCGGCTTCACGTCGGTGGTCGGCCTCGCCGCCGTCGTCGCCGGCAGCGGACCGCACACCGCGCTCACGGCGGCGGGCATGTTCGTGCTGTGGGGCGCGCTGATCATCCTCAACGCCCACTGGATGGCACTCATCCAGACCAAGGTCGGCATGGAACTCCAGGGCCGCGTCCTCGCCACCAACCAGATGCTGGCCATGTCGATGATGCCGCTCGGCTTCCTCACCGCGGGCCCGCTCTCCGACCACGTCTTCGCACCGCTGCTGCGCCCCGGCGGCGCGCTCGCCGACTCCGTCGGCCTGGTCCTCGGCACCGGCCCCGGCCGCGGCGCGGGCCTGCTGCTCGTCCTGGTCGGCGCCGTCATGACGGTGTGGGGCCTGCTCGGCCTCGCGTACCGGCCGCTGCGACTGCTGGAGGACCTGCTGCCGGACGCGCTGCCGGACGCCGAGATCGGCGACAAGGACGCCATCCAGGCCGAGGCCGACCGGCGCCTCGCCGCCCTGTCACGCCCGGCGCCGCCGCGGCAGACGCGCGGGGAGCCGGAACCCGTCGAGGACGAGCCCGACCCGGTGGGCGCCGCGCGGAGGTGACGGACCGGCGCGCCCGCTCCGCCCGGTGCGGTGCGGG
>NZ_JBHWGV010000171.1:0-2922 GCF_042732955.1 Kitasatospora sp. NPDC059747
TAGGTCGGGAAGATCTGTCCTGAACCTGGGCGTCTCTCGACGTCGTCGGGTCAGTGGCCTGTGTCCGTGAAGACGCCTCACCGAACGAGGTGCCTCTTCAAACCTCGAAAAGCATACCCCCGTCAGGATCGCCGTGGGCCACTTTTCCGGTGTCCTTCGACACCTTTGTAGAACTTTGACGCCAGAGGACGCCGGAGGACGCCGGAAACGCAGCAAGAGGAGGCAGCAGGGGACGCAGGAGGACGCCCGACTTCGGCGACGTCGAACGCCGTACCATGGGCGCCGTTCCAGACGGCGGCGGCGAGGAAGGGAAACGGGGCGGTGCTGCGCGGGTTCGGCGATCTTGAGGCCGAGATCATGGACCGGCTCTGGTCCTGGGGCCGGCCGGCCACGGTGCGCGAGGTGGTCGACGACCTCCAGCAGCAGCGGCCGGTCGCCTACACCACCGTGACCACGGTGGCCGACATCCTCCACACCAAGGGCTGGCTGCGCCGGGACAAGGTCGGCCGCGCCTGGGTGTACGAGCCGACCTGCACGCGCGAGGCGTACACCGCCCGGCTCATGCACCAGGCACTGGAGACCACCCAGGACCGCACCGGCGCGCTGCTGCACTTCGTCGACGCCATGAGCGGCGACGAGGCCTCCGCGCTGCTCGCCGCCCTGGAGCAGGTGAAGGCCCGGGACGACGAGCGGTGACCCTCGCGCTGCTCTGCCTCTACCTGGCCGCGACCGGTCTCGCGCTGCCGCGCCGGCTGGCCGGCTCCGCCCGGCTCCAGACCCGCCCGGTGGCGGGCACCGCCCTGTGGCTGGCGCTGATGGCCTCCTTCGCCGTCGCGCTGCTGCTCGCCGCCCACCACGCCGTCGAACCCTTCGCCCACGAGCCCGCCGGACTGCTCGGGCTCATCCCGCACGCCGAACCGGCCCCGCCGCTGGCCCCGCACACCCACGACTGGTGGCTGCTCGCCGCCGGGGCCGCCGGGGTCGCCGCGGTGGTGGCCGGCGTCGGCGCGCGGGCCGGGCGGGCGCGCCAGCGGCACCGGAAGGTGCTGGACGTCGTCGCGGTGCGCGACCGGCGCTGGAACGCCCTGGTGCTGGAGCACGCCCACCCGACCGTCTACTGCCTGCCCGGCCGCCGCAGCCGGGTCGTGGTCTCACGCGGCGCCCTGGAACTCCTCGACGAGCGCCAGCTCGCCGCCGCCGTCGCGCACGAGCGCGAGCACATCCGCGGACGGCACCACCTGCTCCGGCTGCCGGCCGACGCCTTCGCGCTCCTCCTCGGCCGCCTGCCACTGGCCCGCCTGGGACGGGCGGAGGTGGCGCTGCTGCTGGAGATGGCGGCCGACGACGCGGCGCTCGCCCGGGTGTCGCGCAGCGAACTCGCCTCCGCGCTCTGCGCCCTGGCCACCTCCCCGGCACCCCCGGGCGGCTCCCTCGGGGTCGCGGCCACCGGGGTGCTCACCCGGGTGCGGCGGCTGGCGCGCCCCGGGGGTGGCCGGCGACGGCGCCGAGCGGCGTGGTGGGCCGGGGTGGTGGCGATCCCGCTGCTCCCCTACCTGTTGGCCTGCGCGCCACATCCGTGAGCGGGGCTGACTCGTTCCGGTCATTGACCGTCCATCAGACTCTCAGGAAGATCGGTTAGCCTGCCCCGGCACCGCACCGTGCGGTGCGCCAAAGGGGGATCGACAACCGCGATGACCGCGAAGACTTCCATGCGTTCGATCAGCACGTACACCCGCGCGACCGCCGTGGCCGCCGCTGCCGCCGCCGTCCTGGCGCTCACCGGCACCGCCGCCCAGGCCGCGGACCAGAGCGCCGCCGCCCCGGTCTCCGGCACCGAGGGCATCATCACCGTCGGCCACAACCAGGCCCAGCCGCTCGTCAGCCCCGACGGCACCACGGCGTACGTCGTGGTGAGCGGGACGGGCAACACCGTCCAGGTGAAGGCGGTCGACACCCAGAGCGACGCCGTCACCCGGCAGGCCGCCCTCGACACCGCCCAGCTCGGCCTGGTCGCCGCGCTGTCCGCGGACGGCACCCGCCTGTACGTCGCGAACGGGCAGCAGCTCGTGGTGCTCGACACCGCCACGCTGACCGTGCTCACCACCACCGCGCTGCCCGACCAGCCGCGCCAGGCCGGCTGGAACCCGGGCCTGCTCACCGGCCTCACCGTGAGCCCCGACGGCGCCACCGCCTACGTCGTCCAGAACGGGCCCACCGCCTACCGCCAGTACGGCCAGGGCCGGGTGGTCGCGTTCTCCACCGCCCAGCACGCCTTCACCGGCTCCGTGCAGGTGCCCACCAGCTTCACCGGCACCGCCGCGTTCCGGCCGGGCGGGCACGACCTGTACGTCGGCGGCGACGCCGGCGTCTTCCACGTCGGCACGGCGGGCACCGCGCCCACCCTGGTCGGGACCGTCGGCGGCACCGCCGGGGCGCTCGACTACCACCCGGTCTTCACCCCGGACGGCACCCGCCTGTTCGCGGTGGCCTCCGGCTACAAGGGCGGCCAGGCCGACGTGATCGACCCGGCCGGCGACACCGTCACCCGCCACCTCACCCTGGTCAACGGCTTCGCCGACCTGGGCGACCCGCAGATCAGCCCGGACGGCACCCGCCTCTACCTGACGAAGGCCGACTACAGCAACGGCCCGTCGGTGCTCTCCGTCGACACCGCCTCCGGCAGCCTGGTCGCGGCCGAGACCGTCTCCCCCGACGAGGACCAGCTCGACGGCCTCGCCGTCGGCCCCGACGGCCACACCCTGTACCTGACCGGCAGCATCGGGAGCAACGGGACGCTCCAGATCATCGCCAACTGACCCACGGGAGCGGGGCCCGGGGGGGGGGGGGGGGGCAGCCCCCGCCGGCCGCGCGGCGAGCGGGCAGGCGGGGCGAGTGCGGGGCGCGCCCGGGGGGGGGCGGGGC
>NZ_JBHWGV010000171.1:2932-9788 GCF_042732955.1 Kitasatospora sp. NPDC059747
CCCGCGGCCCCCCCCTGCCCCGCCCCCGCCGCAGGGGCAGCACGGGCCCGCTCCTGAACACCCCCACCGCCCCCGGGGCCGGGGCCCGGGCCGAGCCGGGGGGCGCCCCGGGGCCCGTCTCCTTCGTCGACGTGAGCCGTGCTTCGTCGCCGTGCCGCGGGCGGTGCCCGTCAGGCGGGGCGGACGGCGCCCATGTACGGCATGACGGAGATCGGGAGGACCTCCACGTTCTTGCCCGTGCGCGGGGAGTGGATCATCTTGCCGTCGCCTATGTAGATGCCGACGTGGTGGATGTCCTCGTAGAAGAAGACGAGGTCGCCGGGCTGGAGGTCGCCGCGGGCGATGCGCGTGCCGGCGTTCCACTGGTCCTGCGACATCCGGGGGAGCTTGACGCCGGCCGCGCGGTAGGCGGCGCCGGTCAGGCCGGAGCAGTCCCAGGTGTTCGGCCCGGTGGAGCCCCATTCGTAGGGCTTGCCGAGCTGGGCGGTGGCGAACTTGATGATGTCGGCGGCGCGGCCGCTCGCACTCGGGCTCGGCAGGGTGGCGTCCGCGCCGGGCCCCGCGGCGGGCCGGCCGGCCGAGCGGGAGGCCCGGTCCGCCGCGGCGGCCTGCTGGGCGGCGGCCTTCGCCTTCTCGGCGGACTCCTGGGCGTTGATCCTGGCCCGGTCTTCGGCGCTCAGCTTGTTGAGCAGCGCCTGGGCCTGCGCGAGCCGGCTCTGGACCTGCTTCTTCTCCTCGCCCAGCGACGCGCCCACGCTGTCGAGCTGGGTGAGCATGGCGGCGGCCTCGGCGCGGTCCTGGTCGAGCCGGCGCTGCTCGTCGCGGGCCTGCTTGAGCAGTGCGGTCTGGCCCTCGACGACCTGGTTCTGCGCGGCGGCGCGCTCCAGGTAGCCGGCCGGGTCGGAGTCGAGCATCAGCTGGATGCCCGGGTCGATGCCGTTGGTGCGGTACTGCTCGCCCGCCACCGCGCCGAGCCGGGTGCGCAGCTCGTTCATCGCCTCCTGGCCGCGGGCGACCTTGTCCTGGATCCGGTTCGCGTCCGCCTGGAGCGACTGCTGCTTGGCCTGGAAGCCGTTGTAGCGCTCGATGGACTGCTCGGCCTCCTCGTTGAGCTTGTCCACCTGTTCCTTGACGGAGGCGAGCGTGGGCGTCGGCTCGGCGTGGGCGGTCCCGGCGGCGAGCACCGCGCCGCCGGCCACGGCCGTGGTGAGGACGGCGAGGCGCGCCCGGCTCGGGGGGCTGGGCTTGCGGCGCTTTCCCATGGCGGTGGGCTCCTTCGGGGGACGGAGGCAGGGCGGAGCGGGGCGGAACAGGGCACGGCGGAGCGAAGGCGGGTGGGATCGCACGGGGGATGTCAGCCCCACCCGCCTTCTTCGAAGTAACTTAATAGATGGGCGCCGAGGTTCCACAATCCCGTTGTCACTTCTCCTTCTTGGAACGACCGCGGCCGCCGCTTTCGTTCAACCGTCCGCCCGACCGCCCGGCCCCCTCGACGCCCCGGCTGGCACTCGGCGTCACCCGGAGTGCTGAAGTGTGGCTAAATCGAGGGAAAGGTCACATCCACCGGCCCTCCTGTGCCCGCGCGAACGGGCGCTAACCTGCGGTCATGAAGGTCCCGCCCGAAGGGCTCCCCCTCGCCGCCGAGTTCCCGGCAGCGCACCGTGAGCAGTGGCAGCGGCTCGTCGAGGGCGTGCTGCGCAAGTCCGGTGCGCAGCCCGAGGACGCCCCCGCCGCCGAACAGGCGCTCGCCACCCGCCTCCAGGACGGCCTGAGCGCCCGCCCCCTGTACACCGCCGAGGACACCGGCGCCGAGGCCGGCTACCCCGGCTTCGCGCCGTTCGTGCGCGGCGGTCGCCCGCAGGGTTCGGCCGTCGCCGGGTGGGACGTCCGCCAGCGGCACGCCGACCCGGACCGGCGCCGGACCAACGAGGCGGTCCTCGCGGACCTGGAGAACGGCGTCGGCTCGCTCTGGCTGGAGCTCGGCGGGGACGGCCTGCCGATCGCCGCGCTGCCCGAGGCGCTGGCCGGCGTCTACCTGGACCTGGCCGCCGTCGCCCTCGACGCCGGAGCCGAATTCGCCGACGCCGCCGAGCAGTTGTTCAAGCTGTACGAGGAGCGCGAGGTCTCTCCCGGCGCCGCCGCCGGCAACCTCGGGGCCGACCCGCTCGGCCTCCAGGCCAGAACCGGGGACACCGCCCGCACCGACGCCCTGCTCGCCGACGCCGCCGCGCTCGCCGCCCGCTGCGCCGCCGACTACCCCGGCGTCCGCGCCCTCACCGTCGACGCCCTGCCGTACCACGAGGCCGGCGCCTCGCCCGCCCAGGAGCTGGGCTGCTCGCTCGCCACCGGCGTCGCCTACCTGCGTGCCCTGACCGCCGCCGGGCTCCCGGTGGACGCCGCGCTCGGCCAGCTGGAGTTCCGCTACGCGGCCGACGGCGACCAGTTCCTGACGATCGCCAAGTTCCGTGCCGCGCGCCGCCTGTGGGCCCGCGTCGCCGAGGTGTCCGGCGCGTCCGCCGAGGCCTCCGCGCAGCGCCAGCACGCCGTCACGTCCCGGGTCATGATGACCGCGCGCGACCCGTGGGTGAACATGCTGCGCACCACCGTCGCCTGCCTCGCCGCCGGGGTCGGCGGCGCCGACGCCGTGACCGTGCTGCCCTTCGACACCGCGCTCGGCCTGCCCGACGCGTTCGCGCGCCGGATCGCCCGCAACACCCAGTCGATCCTGCTGGAGGAGTCCCACCTGGCCCGGGTGATCGACCCGGCCGGCGGCTCCTGGTACGTCGAGCAGCTGAGCGAGGAGCTCGCGCACGCCGCCTGGGCCTGGTTCCAGGAGATCGAGCGGGCCGGCGGCCAGCGGGCCGCGCTGGAGTCCGGCCTGGTCGGCGAGCGGATCGCCGCGACCTGGGCGGAGCGCTCCGCGAAGCTCGCCAAGCGGCGCGAACCCGTCACCGGTGTCAGCGAGTTCCCGCACCTGGACGAGCACCCGCTGGTCCGCGAGCCGGCCCCGGCCGCGCCCGGCGGCGGGCTGCCGCAGGTGCGGCGCGCCGAGGCGTACGAGGCCCTGCGGGACCGCTCGGACGCCTTCCTCGCGGCCGACGGCGAGCGGCCGAAGCTGTTCCTGGCGTCGATCGGCACCGCCGCCGCGCACACCGCGCGCACCACCTTCGCCGCCAACCTGTTCCAGGCGGGCGGGATCGCGACCGTCTCCCTGGAGTCCGCCGACCCGGCCGCGTTCGCCGAGGCCTTCCGGGCCTCCGGCGCCACCGTCGCCTGCCTCTGCTCCAGCGACGCCCTGTACGGCGAGCACGCCGCGGCCGTCGCCGGCGCCCTCAAGGAGGCCGGCGCCCGGCGCGTGCTGCTCGCCGGACGGCTCACCGAAGTACCCGCCGGAGTGGACGAGTTCATCCACGCGGGCGGAGACGCGGTCGCCGCCCTGACCTCCCTGCTGGACCTGATCGGAGTGGCCCGATGATCCCCGACTTCACCGGAATCGGGCTGGACGGCGGCGCCGCCCGCGACGTCACCCCCGAGCAGTGGCGCTCCGCCTGGCGGCGGACCACCGGCAAGGACGTCGACGAGCTCGTCTGGGACACCCCCGAGGGCATCGGCGTCAAGCCGCTGTACACCGCCGACGACCTCGCCGGCCTGGACTTCCTCGACACCTACCCGGGCATCGCCCCGTACCTGCGCGGGCCCTACCCGACCATGTACGTCAACCAGCCGTGGACCGTCCGCCAGTACGCGGGCTTCTCCACCGCCGAGGAGTCCAACGCCTTCTACCGCCGCAACCTCGCGGCCGGCCAGAAGGGCCTCTCGGTCGCCTTCGACCTGCCGACCCACCGCGGCTACGACAGCGACCACCCGCGCGTCACCGGCGACGTCGGCATGGCGGGCGTCGCCATCGACTCCATCTACGACATGCGCCAGCTGTTCGACGGCATCCCGCTGGACAAGATGTCCGTGTCGATGACGATGAACGGCGCCGTGCTGCCGGTGCTCGCCCTGTACATCGTCGCGGCCGAGGAGCAGGGGGTGCCGCCGGAGAAGCTGGCGGGGACCATCCAGAACGACATCCTCAAGGAGTTCATGGTCCGCAACACCTACATCTACCCGCCGCAGCCGTCGATGCGGATCATCTCGGACATCTTCGCGTACACCTCGCAGAAGATGCCCCGGTACAACTCGATCTCCATCTCCGGTTACCACATCCAGGAGGCCGGGGCCACCGCCGACCTGGAGCTCGCCTACACCCTCGCCGACGGCGTCGAGTACCTGCGCGCGGGCCTCGACGTGGGCCTGGACGTCGACGCCTTCGCGCCGCGGCTGTCCTTCTTCTGGGCGATCGGCATGAACTTCTTCATGGAGGTCGCCAAGCTGCGCGCGGCCCGCCTCCTGTGGGCCAAGCTGGTCAAGCAGTTCGACCCGAAGAACGCCAAGTCGCTGTCGCTGCGCACCCATTCGCAGACCTCCGGCTGGTCCCTCACCGCGCAGGACGTGTTCAACAACGTCACCCGTACCTGCGTCGAGGCGATGGCCGCCACCCAGGGCCACACCCAGTCGCTGCACACCAACGCCCTCGACGAGGCGCTCGCGCTGCCCACCGACTTCTCGGCCCGCATCGCCCGCAACACCCAGCTGCTGCTCCAGCAGGAGTCCGGCACCTGCCGCGTCATCGACCCGTGGGGCGGCTCCGCCTACGTCGAGAAGCTCACCCACGACCTCGCCGTCCGCGCCTGGCAGCACATCCAGGAGGTCGAGGCCGCCGGCGGCATGGCCAAGGCCATCGACGCCGGCATCCCCAAGCTGCGCGTCGAGGAGGCCGCCGCCCGCACCCAGGCGCGCATCGACTCCGGCCGCCAGCCGGTCATCGGCGTCAACAAGTACCGGGTGGAGAGCGACGAGCAGATCGACGTGCTCAAGGTCGACAACTCCTCGGTCCGCGCCCGCCAGATCGAGAAGCTGCGCCGCCTGCGCGCGGAGCGCGACGAGGCCCTGACGCAGGACGCGCTGCACGCGCTGACCCGCGCCGCCGAGGCCGGCCCCCAGCGCGGCGGCTCCCTCGACGGCAACCTGCTGCACCTCGCGGTCAACGCGGCCCGCGCCAAGGCCACCGTCGGCGAGATCTCGGACGCCCTGGAGAAGGTGTACGGCCGCCACTCCGGCCAGATCCGTACCATCTCCGGTGTGTACCGAGACGAAGCGGGCCAGTCGGCCCCCCTCCAGCGCACCCGGGACCTCGTCGAGCGCTTCGAGGAGGCCGAGGGCCGCCGCCCGCGCATCCTCGTCGCCAAGATGGGCCAGGACGGCCACGACCGCGGCCAGAAGGTCATCGCCACCGCCTTCGCCGACCTCGGCTTCACCGTCGACGTCGGCCCGCTGTTCCAGACCCCGGACGAGGTGGCCCGCCAGGCCGTCGAGGCCGACGTCCACATCGTCGGCGTCTCGTCGCTCGCCGCCGGACACCTCACCCTGGTGCCCGCGCTGCGCACCGCGCTCGCCGAGGCCGGGCGGGAGGACATCACCATCGTCGTCGGCGGCGTCATCCCGCCGCAGGACTTCGACGCCCTGTACGAGGCCGGCGCGGCGGCGGTCTTCCCGCCCGGCACCGTCATCCCGGACGCGGCGTACGACCTGCTGAAGTCCCTGGCGGCCGACCTCGGCCACGAGCTGTGAGCCGCTGAACCTCCATGCCTCCGCGGACGATCGACCTCGACAGCTACGTCACGGGCGTCCTCGACGGCTCGCGCGCGTGGATCGCGCGGGCCGTCACGCTCGTCGAATCGACCCGGCCCGACCACCGGGTGCTGGCCCAGCAGCTGCTCCAGCGGCTGCTCCCGCACGCGGGCGGCGCGGTCCGGGTCGGCATCACCGGTGTGCCCGGTGTCGGCAAGTCGACCTTCATCGACTCCTTCGGCACGATGCTGACGGCGGCGGGCCACCGGGTCGCGGTGCTCGCCGTCGACCCGACCTCCAGCCGGACCGGCGGCTCCATCCTGGGCGACAAGACCAGGATGGAGCGCCTGGCGGTGGATCCCGCCGCCTTCGTCCGCCCCTCCCCCACCTCGGGCACGCTCGGCGGCGTCGCCAAGGCCACCCGGGAGTCGATGGTGGTCATGGAGGCGGCCGGGTACGACGTCGTGCTCGTGGAGACGGTGGGCGTCGGCCAGTCCGAGACGGCGGTGGCCGGGATGGTCGACACCTTCCTGCTGCTCAGCCTGGCCCGGACCGGCGACCAGCTCCAGGGCATCAAGAAGGGCGTCCTGGAACTGGCGGACGTCATCGCCGTCAACAAGGCGGACGGCCCCCACGAGACGGACGCCAAGGGCGCGGCCCGCGAACTCGCGGGCGCCCTAAGGCTGTTGCAGGCACCGGACGCGGCATGGACGCCACCGGTACTGACCTGCAGCGGCCGCGAGGGCCTGGGCCTCGACGTGCTGTGGGAGCGCCTGCAGCAGCACCGCAAGGTGCTGGACGCGACGGGCGCGCTGGCCGCGAAGCGCCGCGACCAGCAGGTGGAGTGGACGTGGACGATGGTCCACGACCAGCTCTACGCCCGGCTGCACGAGCACGACGAAGTGCGGCGCGTCGCAGAGGACTTGGAGTCCCAGGTGCGCGCAGGCTCGCTGCCGGCGGGCCTGGCGGCCCAGCAGATCCTGGACGCCTTCTTCGGCGCGAACTAGCTTCGTTGAGCGCCCTGCCTCCGGACCGGAGGCAGGGCGCTTCGTCCGTCTGCGGTTATCACGCCGCCCTGGGCAGGGAGCAGAGGTCCTTGGCCGTGGGCGGCGCCGAAGGTGTGGGGGGGGGGGGTGGTGTGTATACTGAGTATCAAAGAAACACCAATACACTAAACCCC
>NZ_JBHWGV010000171.1:9798-14720 GCF_042732955.1 Kitasatospora sp. NPDC059747
GGTGTGGGTGGGTCGTTGTTCGGCGGTGCCCGCCCCCCCGCGGGGGGGGGGGGGGTCGGTGGCCCGGCCGCCCCCCCCCCCGGGGCGCCCCCCCGGCCACTTCGGAGGTCTCCAGGTATTCGAACCACACCACTTTGCCCGTCCCCGCCGGGTGCCAGCCCCAGGCGGCGGCCAGCGTCTCCACCAACAACAGCCCACGGCCACTTGTCGATTCGGTGCAGCGCTCCGGCCGCGGGAGATCCGGGCGTCGGTCGATGACCTCGACCCGCAACCGGCCGGCGCGCCATCGGATGGCCACGGTACAGCGCGACCTCGTGTGCAGGAGGGCGTTGGCGATCAGCTCGCTCGCGCACAGCTCCACCTCCTGGAGATCATCGGGCGAGAGCGGCACTCCCCACTCCCGCACGATCGCCATCACCAGCCGCCGGGCCGGCGGAACGGAGTCGACCCCTGGCGGTACACCCCACTCCAGCGGCACCGGAAAGCCGGCGGTGTTGAGCGGGCTGACGATCACGTTCCACCCCATTGCTCCTCCATCACTGCAGATGGGCAGTGGCCGTCACCAGACGGCAGCGAAAAGGGAAGCCGGCCATAGCTCTCAGCCGCGGCGACTGCACTGAACGTAGTCGCAGAAAAACTGTGAGTCAGGAGAATCTGCTACTCGCAGACCTTCACCTAGTCGTGCGAGACTCAACCAATCCAGGAAGGGGAGAACCATGGGATTCGGCCTCGTTGTGCGTTTCGTGGCCCGCAATGTGACAGCTGCTCAGGCCTTCGACGCCCTGGCTGAGGAAGCGCTCGAAGGAATCCGCGCCAAGGAACCCGGCACTCTCGTCTACGTCAACCACGCTGTACCGGACGAGCCTCACGTCCGGGTCTTCTACGAGCTGTATGCGGACCGTGAGGCGTTCGAGGAGCACGAGCGCCAGCCCCACGTCCGCCGATTCCTTGCCGAACGTGGCCAGTACCTGGAGTCGTTCGAGGTCACGTTCCTGGCCGAGATCTCCGGCAAGGGCGCGTCCGCCGACCAACTCACCCGGTGAGTCCTGAGGAACAGCGGGCGTTCGGCGCCCGGGTCGCCCAGCTACGCAAGGGGCGTGGCATGCGGCAGGACCAACTCGCCGCCGCCGTCAACCGAACCGCCAGTTGGGTGTCCCAGGTCGAGCGGGGCATCCAGCCGGTGGTCCGTCTCGACGTCCTCCACTTGCTGGCGAACGGCCTTGGCGTCTCCGTTCAGACGCTCAGGCCCGATGCGCCATCATCCGCCGCACCCGTACCCTCGGCTACCGAACAGACCAACGACCTTGATCTTGTGCGGCTGTCGCTGTCGGGTCATCCCGCTCTTGATGCGCTGCTCGGCGAACGCCCCCGGACGGAAACCGTCGACCTGCCCGAGCTGGCAACCGCCACCGAGGAGTTCTGGCATCTGACGCACGGCGCACGTTTTGCCGAGCTCAGCACTGCCATCGCCGACGTCCTGCCACGTCTGGAGCGGGCGTCGCGAACCGCCGCGGCGGAGGAGCGCCCCAAGATCCTGCTACTGCTCAGCCAGGCATATCAGGCGGTCGCAGCGGCATTCGTCCGCCAAGACGAGGCCGACGCCGCATGGGTGGCCGCCGACCGGGCCATCCAAGCCGCCGAGCAGGCCGGACAGCCACTGCACGTCTTCGCCGGCATCTACCGACTGGCCCACGCATTCGTCCGACTACGGCGGTTGGACCAGGCAGAACACGCCGCCGGGACTGCGGTGGCGGCGCTCCGGACCTACACGTCGGCAGGACATCCGCCACCGGAAGCGTTGTCCGTCCTCGGCGCGCTCCACCTGGTTCTCGCGTTGGCCGCCGCTCGCGCCGGCCAACGCGAGCAGGCGCTGAGAGAACTCGCCCGCGCCCGTGAGGTCGCGGCACGACTCGGCGAGGACCGCAACGACTTCAACCTGGAGTTCGGGCCTACGAACGTCGAGATTCAGGCCGTCTCGACGGCAGTCGAACTCGGCGATGCGGGCGAGGCTCTGGAAATCGGCTGCCGGATCGATGCCGGACAGCTCTCGCCCGAGCGCAGGTCAAGGCTACTGATCGACCTCGGGCGAGCTCACGCGCAACGACGTCACCTGGGTGAGGCGATCGACTGCCTCCTTCGAGCCGAGGAAGCGGCGCCGGAGAGCGTCCGGAGTCACGTGGCGGCGCGGGCGACGATCCGTGAGCTCATCCTCATCGCCGGCCGAGGCGCTCCTACGGAGCTGACGAAGCTGGCCAAGCGTGCGAACGCAATGGGGTGATGACGTGCGCATCGAACCCACAGGGCACCGGGGACTGTCGGCCAAGGCGGAGGAGCAGGTCCGACAGCTGCTCGGAGCGGCTCTTGCAGCAGAGGATCCGAGCGGGCTGGCCCGACCAGCCGCCAACCGGCCTCCTACCCCCAGGTTGTCGTAGACGACGCATTCGGGAGCTTCCGACCTGAATGTGCTCATCGGCGGGTTGGCGGGGATGCGAGGGGAATGCCCCGGACCGCCTGAGCGGGCCGGGGCATTCCCGATGCCTGAATCGGTTCAGGCGGACTTGACGGCGGCGAAGCGGGCCGAGACGTCCTGCCAGTTGACGACGTCCCACAGGCGGGTCACGTAGTCGGGGCGCACGTTGCGGTACTGCAGGTAGTAGGCGTGCTCCCACGCGTCGAAGGCCAGCAGCGGGGTGGTGCCCTGGCCGACGTTGCCGTGGTGGTCGTAGACCTGCTCGACGATCAGGCGCTTGCTCAGCGGCTCCCACGACAGGATGCCCCAACCCGAGCCCTGCACGCCCGTGGTGGCGTTCGTCAGCTGCTTCTTGAAGGCCTCGAAGCTGCCGAAGTGCTCGGTGATCGCGTCGGCCAGCTCGCCCTCGGGGCGGTCGCCGCCCTCCGGGGACAGGTTCTGCCAGAACAGCGAGTGCAGGACGTGGCCGGACAGGTGGAAGGCGAACGTCTTCTGCAGGCCGACCAGGCCGCCGAACTGCTCCTTGTCGCGCGCCTCGGCCAGCTGCTCCAGGGTGTCGTTCGCGCCCTTCACGTACGCGGCGTGGTGCTTGGAGTGGTGCAGCTCCAGGATCTCGGCCGACATCGCCCGCTCCAGCGCGGAGTAGTCGTACGGCAGGTCGGGAAGCGAGTAGGTGCCCAACGGGTCCTTCTTTCACGAAGTTGGCGATCGTGCCGGGACAACACTATTGCGTATCAGTTGCAGGAGCGATCAATAGGCTCCTGCTTATTCCCGACGGCACGTCGGGCACAATGGGACCGCTAGGTGTCATGGGTGAGGTAGGTGAGGGACTGTGACGGTCGTACTCGGGATCGAGTCCTCGTGCGACGAGACGGGCGCCGGGCTGGTCCGTGACGGCGTGTTGCTCGGGCAGGCGGTGGCGTCGTCGATGGACGAGCACGCCCGCTACGGCGGCGTCGTGCCGGAGATCGCCGCCCGCGCCCACGTCCACGCGATGGCCCCCGTGGTCCAGGAGGCCCTGCACCGGGCCGGACTGACGCTCCGGGATGTCGGCGCCGTCGCGGTCACCACCGGCCCCGGCCTCTCCGGCGCCCTCCACGTGGGCGTGGCCGCCGCCAAGGCGTACGCGTTCTCGCTCGGCGTCCCGCTCCACGGGGTGCACCACCTCGCCGGGCACGTCGCCGCCGCGACGCTCGACGGCGGGCCGCTGCCGGACCCGTCCGTCGTGCTCATCGTCTCCGGCGGGCACACCTCGCTCCTGCTCGTGCGCGACCTCGCCCGCGACCCGATCGTCCACCTCGGCGACACCCTCGACGACGCGGCCGGGGAGTGCTTCGACAAGGTCGCGAGGATCCTCGGACTCCCCTACCCGGGCGGTCCCGCGATCGACCGCGCGGCGCGCGACGGCGACCCGACCGCCGTCCGGCTGCCCCGCCCGCTGACCGGGCCGCAGGACCACCCGTACGCGTTCTCGTTCTCCGGCCTCAAGACCGCCGCCGCCCGCTGGGTGGAGGCGCAGCGCGCGCCGCACGTCCCCGACGCGGCGGCGGCGCTCCAGGAGGCGATCGCCGACGTGCTGACCCGCAAGGCGGTGCGGGCCTGCACGGACCACGGCATCGGCACGCTCGTGGTGGTCGGCGGGGTGGCCGCCAACTCCCGCGTCAGGGCCATGGCGGAGGAGCGCTGCGCAGCGGCGGGCATCACCCTGCGCGTACCGCCGCTGCGGCTCTGCACGGACAACGGCGCGATGGTCGCCGCCATCGGCGACCTGCTGGTCCGCGCGGGCGCCGAGCCGGCTCCCGCCGACGTGTCGATCGACCCCTCGGCGCCCCTGGAGTACGCGGCGCTCAGCCCCCTGCCGTCCAGGTGACCAGCGGCGGGCGGACGGCGGCGCACAGCGGGTGGCCCTTGGCGTCCGTGAGGCCCAGGCGGGCCACCAACAGGCCGGAGCGGAGGGCGGCTTCGACGACCTCCGGGGGAATCGCGTCCAGGAAGATCTTCGCGCGGCGGAACATCGTGGACCCCGGGCCGCTCAGCCAGTTGAGGTAGACGAAGCGCCCGCCCGGGCCGCCCTGGACGTACCGGCCGGTGATGTCGGTGCCGGCGGGCGTCGGCTTCGCCACGCACTCCAGCGTCCACTCCGCGCGCGGCGCGTCGCCGGGCTGCGGGTCCAGCAACTCGCCCGGCTTGGCGCGGCGCTGGACGGCGACGTGGATGTCGCGGTAGCCCGGGAAGCCGGGGGCGGCGCCGCACTCGCGGCCGGGCAGGTCGGTGGCCTCGATCCTCAGCTGCATGCGCCCATCCTCCCCCGGGTCCAGGGCCTGTCGTCAAACTCCCGTCGTCCGCCCGGAGGGCGGGCCGGGCGGCGTTGGGGTGCGTGCATCGCAAGGCGGAGGAGGGAGGCGATGCGGTGGGGGCACGCCCCCAGCCTTCGGCCGGGGGGACCCCCACC
>NZ_JBHWGV010000172.1:0-14619 GCF_042732955.1 Kitasatospora sp. NPDC059747
GGCATTCGCTGCCCGCCCCGCCGCCGTCCGCGCTTTAGGCGCCGGACACGAACTTCTCGTTGCCCGCGCCGGGGACGCAGTCGAACAGGATGATCCGGTTGTTGTTGTCCCAGACCGGGCCCGCGCCCGCCACGTTGAGGCAGCGGCCGCTGGCCGGGTTGAGGAACTGGCCGTCGGCGGTCACCCGGAACGTCTCGTTGGCCGCGCCGGGCACGCACTGCCACAGGATGATCGGCGTGCTGTTGTCCCAGGTCGGGCCGGCACCGGAGACGTTGAGGCAGCGGTTGCTCGCGGGGTTGACCAGCTGGCCCGAGGCGGTGAGCTGGAACTGCTCGTTGGCCTGGCCCGCGGCGCAGTCCCACAGCACGATCGCGTTGCCGTTGTCCCAGGGGCCCGCGCCCCAGACGTTGAGGCAGCGGTTGCTGGCCGGGTTGAGCATCGCGCCGGTCGGGCCGGCGGTCTGCTTGTCGGCGGAGGCGAGGGCGAACGTCTCGTTGGCCTGGCCGGTGACGCACTGCCACAGGATCATCGGCGTGCTGTTGGCCCAGGTCGGGCCCGCGCCGGAGACGTTGAGGCAGCGGTTGCTGGCCGGGTTGTACAGCTGGCCCGAGGCGGTCAGCTGGAACGTCTCGTTGCCGGCGCCCGGGACGCAGTCCCACAGGATGATCGGGTTGCCGTTCGCCCACGGGCCCGCGCCCGCCACGTTGAGGCACTGGCCGTTGGCCGTGGTGCGCAGCTGGCCCGAGGCGGTCAGCTGGTACGCCTCGTTGCCGGCGCCCGGGACGCAGTCGAACAGGATGATCGGGTTGCCGTTCGTCCACGGGCCCGCGCCGGACACGTTGACGCAGCGTCCGCTGCCCGGGTTGACGAGCTGGTAGGCGCGGTTGACCAGGCCGCCGATCCAGGAGGCGAGGTCGTCGACGCGGGCCTCGGAGGCACCGGTGCGGGTCTCGGCGGGGTCGGTGCCCAGGCAGCCGCCCTGCCAGGCGCGGCTGGTGACGGCGGCGACCGCCGGCTTGCCGTTCTCGGTGCGCAGCGCCGGGGCGCCCGCGTCGCCCTTGCAGACGGTGTCGGCCGCGGTCTTGGCGGCGAGGTCGGCGCCGGCGGCCGAGACCGCGGAGACGGTGAGCGCGGCGCTGTGCGGCGCGTTCGGCACCCAGGCGCTCGCGGTGCGGCCGAAGCCGGCGACGGTCAGGTCCTCACCGGCCGTCGGCGCGGCGGTGGAGACGGCGATCGGGGTGACGTCGTAGACCGGCGCGGCCAGGCGGGCCATCACCAGGTCGCGGTCGGCGCGCGGGGCGAACTCGGTGACCTCGACCGTGTGGCCGCCGACCGTGGCGGTGGTGCGGGTGCGCGGCAGACCGGTCGGGGCGGTGGTGGGGTCGGCCGGGTTGCCGGCGACGCAGGCGGCCGCCGACAGCACCCACTGCGGGGCGACCAGGGTCGCGGTGCAGGCGCGCGAGCCGGGGCGGCCGGGCTGGCCGATCGTCAGGGCGCCGACCGCGGGGTAGGTGCCGGCGGGGGCCGTCGCGGCGGGGCCGTCGGTGGCGTTGAGCTCCAGCAGCGTGGTCGAGCCGCTGGTGCCGCCCTCGCCGACCGGCGTCCAGTCGTTCTTGTTGACGGCCACGCTCGTGACCGTGCCCGCCGTGTTCAGCGTGGCCTTGATCGTGTGGTCGTCGCCGCGGATGTTGTAGACCTGCGGGATCTCCAGCGACAGGTACCCGGTGGACCCGGTGATCCTGAAACAGACCTCACTGGGGTTGGCCGCCCGGCTGTACAGCTGCACCAGGCCCGGCCCCGAGGCGCAGTCGGCGAGCACGATGTGCCCGTCGCCCGCCTTGAGGGTCACGTTGTGGTCCGCCAGGACCTTCGCGGCGCCCGGGTAGGAGTAGTCCTCCACCACCGCCGGTGCGACGGCATCCGCAGCCGATGCCGTCACCGCCGGAACCGACCCGGCGATCACCGGTATCGCCACCATCAGGCCCATGGGCCAGGCCAGTCTTCGAATTCCGCGTATGACGCGATTCCCGTGCACAAACTCTCCCGAAAAGGACATGCCCAGGGAGGTGCCAACACCCCCCAGAGCCGGCAAAGAAAAGACCAGCCGGACGGTATCGGTTCACATCCGTGCACGTCAAAGAGTAAATCCGCACCCGGGCGGCACATCTGACACCGCTTTGCACAAAAACTCCAGGATGTGTCCCGGTCTCCGGAAACACCGCCGGACGCCCGCCGATCATCCCGGTGAACTCCGCGCCCGGCTGCCATCCTGACGGTCATGGACCCCGTCACCGCCGTCCTCGCCCGCACCTGGCCCGTCACCCTGCGCACCCCCCGCCTCCTGCTGCGCCCGGTCGCCCCCGGGGACGCCCCGGTCATGGGCGAGCTGCTGACCGACCCGCAGGTCCGCGCCTTCCTGGGCGGCCCCGCCTGCGCCGAACGGGTCGAAGCCCGGCGGCGCGAATACCCGGCGAAACCGGGCGCGTGGGCGGTCGCGCCCGCGGCCGGCGGCGCGGCGATCGGCCTGGTCACCCTGGCCGCCGACTACCGCCGCGAGGGCCGGGCCGAGGTCTCCTACCAGCTGCTGCCCGCCGCCTGGGGCAGCGGCCTCGGCCGGGAGGCGGTCGCCGCCGCCCTCGCCTGGTGGGCGCGGACGGTGCCGGACGGCACCCCGGTGATCGCCGTCACCCAGCGGGCCAACCACCGCTCCCGCCGCCTCCTGTCGGCGCTGGGCCTGCAACTCGCCGACACCTTCGTGGAGTTCGGCGAACCCCAGTGCCTCTACACGACCTGACCGCGCCCCTCAGGCGCCGGCCGGCGGCCCGGTGCACGGGTGCAGGACGACACCGCCGCGCAGCCCCAGCCCGCCGGGCAGGTCGAAGCTCGCCCGCCGGTCCGCCACGGTGATCCGCTCGACGGCGACGGTGGCCCCGGCCGTGCAGCGCCCGGCGCGCACGGCCGCCAGTTTCCCCGCGCGCACCACGGCGATGAGCCCTTCGAGGTCGAAGACCACCTCGATGTCCACCCGGAGGGTGCCGACCGGCTGGTCGTCGACGAAGACCTTCACCGTGGGGTGGTGGACCGAGCGGACCCGGTGGTCCAGCAGGGCGACGACCTCCTCGCTGCCGGGCACCTCGCAGGTGCGCCGAGCCGCCTCGGTGAGCTTCGTGTAGGTGAGCCAGCCGCCCGCCAGGAGGTCGATCATGTCCAGCCCCAGGAAGCCGTGGACGACACTCTCGGCCTCCTGCCCGGCCGCGTGGGACAGCGGCCTGGTCAGACCCTCCAGGGCACTGAGCGCTCCCTGCCGGCGGAGGGTGTCGGCGAACGGCTCCACCGCCCCCAGGAACGTCGCCAGCGAATACGGGTCATCCGTCGCGACGATCGTCATCGTGCAGCTCCTCGAAGCTCGGCGGAAGGCGTCGGCCCGGTTTCGGCTCCAGCCGGACGCTGTGCCCGGCTGCGTCACCCCCGCCGCCGTGCTCGGTCAGCCCGGTCTCGGGGTTCCCCCATGTGCCCGGCGCGGCCGTCACGCGGGCCGTCACGGGGGGCGGCCGCAGGCGGTGGCGCAGCGTGAGAGCCGTCGTGGCGGCGAGGACGGCAGCGCCGAGGACGATCCAGAGCCAGGTCCAGTGGTGCGGGTGCGGGTGCGGGTTTGGCGTGGTGGTGGTGACGACGAGCGGGAGGACCTGGGCCACCGCGTGCGTGTCCGTGCACTCCTCCACGATGGAGTGGGGGCCCGGGGAGACGGTGGGCGGGAGGGTGACGAGCCCGGTGAACCGCCCGGAGCCGTCGGCCTGGATCGGGTGCGAGGTCGGCCCGTTGTCCAGGGCCAGGACGAGGCTGGGGCAGGCGCTCGCCCGGCCCGAGACGCGTACGACCGCGCCCGGTGAGGCGGTCACCGCCCGCAGGGGGGACGGCGTCGGTGCCGGTGCCAGGGCGTGGAAGTGCGCGTCGGCCGTGATCCCCGGGACGGACGCGCAGGACGCCCGCACGGTGTGGTCACCGACAGTGGCGTCCGGCGGCACGGTGATGCGGGTGGCGAGGTGCCCGTCGGCGTCGGGCGTGCCGGAGACGGGCGGCGTGCCGGTGTCCCAGGCCAGGGCGACGGCGTCGCCCGCCGGGCAGGCGAAGCCCGTCCCGGACACGGTCGTGGCGGAGCCCGGCGCGCCCTGGCCCGGATCCGCCGCCAGGGTGGCCGGTGCAACGGTCACCGCGTCGTCCCGCGAGACGTCCCCGCATGTCGCCGTGACCCTGTGTTCGACGTCTGCGGCATCCGAGGGCACCGGGAACGTGCCGGAGGCGCTCCCGTCATTGCCGATCGGGAAGTGCGTGATGCCGGGCCGCTCGTCCCACGCCACTTCGACGGTGGAGCCGGGCGGGCACGTGCCGTACCCGGACACCGTCACCCGAACGGTCCCCAGCCGCGGCGCCCGGGACGGTCTCAGTGTGATGGTCGGCTTCTGCGCGGCCGACGTCGACGGCGATGGCGACGGCGAGGGCGACGGCGACGGCGATGGCGACGGCGAGGGGGAGGGCGAGGGGGAAGGGGAAGGCGACGGTGAAGGCGAGGGCGATATGGCGAGGGACACGGCGGTCAGCAGCACGGCAACGCCGACCGACACCGCCTTCACCGCCGACTCCGTCCTCCGGCCCCCGACGCCTGGCCCCCGGTCATTCTCACCGCCGCACCGTTCGCATGCATCCCGCGCGTCACAGCGCGCAGCAGCCCTCCCGCCGCAGCGCCTCGCCGACCGCGAGCCAGTCCACGCCCCCGGGCGCCGCGCCCCCGGACGCCGCGACAGCCGGCCGCCGCGCCCCCTGCCCGCCGCCGCCGTCCACCAGCTCCGAGGGCCGGTACACCACCCCGTCGCGCATCACCCACGCCGTGCGCACCAGGTCCGCGAAGTCGTGCAGCGGATCCCCGTCCACCACCAGCAGGTCCGCCAGCTTGCCCTCCTCCACCGTGCCGAGGTCCTCCGCCACGCCCCACAGCCGCGCCGGCGCGGCCGTCGCCGTGCGCAGCGCCTGGGCCGGCGACAGCCCCGCGTAGCGGTGCAGCGCCCGCAGCCCCAGGTGCACCTGCAGGCCGACCGGGGTGAGCGGCGCGTCGGTGCCCAGCGCCAGCGCCCCGCCGTCGTCCAGGATCCGCCGGTAGACGGCCATCTCCCGCTGCAGGGCGCGCAGTTGGTCCGGCGTGGGCGCGATCCTCGCCTGTTGGCGTACCACCGCCGCGTCCCACGGCGGCATCAGCGCCGTCACCCGGGGATCCTCGGCCAGCGACGGGTCCGCGCCCACCAGGCAGAACGCCGAGAACGGCGTGATGATGATCGCGAAGTCCCCGCCCCGGTAGATCTCGTGGACGTCCTGGTAGCTGCGCCCGGTCGGCGAGGACACCCGCCCGTACTCCTGGCGCTGGGTGGCCTGCAGGTGCGTCGTCAGGTCCTGCCCCACCTGCACCCCGGGCGTCAGCAGGTGGCTGCCCGAGGGCACCCCGAGCTCGTGCGCCGCCCGCGCCGCCTCGGCCATCGTCGAAGCCGGCGCCCGCACGTACGTCTTGACGAAGTCGTACTCCAGCGCCGCCGCCCGCTCCATGCTGCGCCGCACCCCCTCGGCGGTGCGGTGGGCGCGGCCCATGCTGTAAGCGACGCGGGTGCCGTCGTGCAGCTCGCCGGTGCTCAGGAACCGCGGCCCGGCCATCTCCCCGGCGTCGACGGACTCGCGCAGGCGCGCCTGCTCGTAGGCGAAGCCGCCCAGCGAGGCGGTGCCGGTCACCCCGTAGGCGAGGTTCAGGCGCAACTGCCGCCCGCCGTAGGTGTTCTGGTACGGGTGGGTGTGGGAGTCCCACAGGCCCGGCAGCACGGTGCAGCCGGTGGCGTCGACCAGCCGCTCCCCGGCGCGGCGCGCGCCCTGGCGGTGCGGCTCGACGGAGGTGACGCGGTTGCCGGTGACGACGATGTCGACGTCCTCGCGCACCTCCTCGCCGGTGCCGTCCCACAGCCGCCCGGCGTGGATGCGGGTGACGTCCGAGCGCGCCGGCAGGCTGCGGGCGGTGCGCAGCGTGAGCGCGACGGTGCTCGCGCCGCCCCCGTCGCGCCCGATCAGCCGCAGCCGCCGGCCCGACAGGTACAGCAGCCGCTGGGAGTCGCCCGACCAGGACGGGTGGTCGGCCGCCTCGTCGGTCAGCCGCCTCGCCTCGCCCGCGGGTGTGCCGTCCGCGCCCACCGGCAGCACCCACAGCGCCGAGTCCACGACCAGCGCCAGGTGCCCGCCGTCCGGCGACCACACCGGGCCGCTGTCGCACCGGTCGGCCACCGAGGTGTCCGGCAGCGGCAGGTAGGCCCTCGCGCTGCCGTCGCGGGTGTCGATCACGCGCACCACGTTGTAGCCCTCGCGGAAGCGGTGGTTGAGCCGGTTCCGGTCGCACAGCGCGACGTAGCGCCCGTCCGGCGACCAACTCGGGCGCCCCGGCAGGCCGTTGCCGCCCAGCGGCGCCGCCGGCCTCGTCTCGGCGCCGGTCGCGAGGTCGACGATCAGCAGGGTGCCGGTGACGTCCTGACAGGCCAGCCGGGTGCCGTCGGGCGACAGCGCCGGGTTGAACCGCCCGCCGCGCGCCACGACCGTGTCCGCCCCGCCGTCCAGCACCAGCCGGTGCACGGCCCCCAGGCCATCGCCGCCCGCGCCGCCGTTCGCGGGGCCCTCCTCGGGGCCGTCGTACACGTA
Source organism: Kitasatospora sp. NPDC059747 (assembly GCF_042732955.1). Classification (NCBI taxonomy): domain Bacteria; kingdom Bacillati; phylum Actinomycetota; class Actinomycetes; order Kitasatosporales; family Streptomycetaceae; genus Kitasatospora; species Kitasatospora sp. NPDC059747. Next base: position 6,721 of record NZ_JBHWGV010000172.1, read on the forward strand.
CACCACGCTGCGCCCGTCGCGGCTCCAGGAGGGCATCTGCACGTAGTGGGCGGGGGAGGCCTGGAAGAGCTTGCGGGGCCGTCCGCCGATCGGCGCCAGCCACAGGGCGTTGAGCGCGCAGAAGACGACGGAGCGGCCGTCGGGGGAGAGCGCGGGCAGGTGGACGCCGCGCACGTCGCGCTCGTCGGTGGAGGCGAAGTCGCGCGCCTTGCGGCGGTAGCGGGGCCGCGGCACCTCCAGGCGGGCGGTGAACGGGATCTCCTTCGCGCCGTCCAGGGCGGGGGAGCGCTCGGTGAGGCGGCCGTCGGAGAAGTGGACGAGCCCGCCCTCGGGCGTCCAGGACGGCGGCAGCGGCGCGACGTCCTCGGTGCCGGAGACCACCGTGCCGTCGACGGCCAGCGACGAGCTCGCGACCTGGTAGGGGGCCGAGACCTCGCCGAACCACACGTACGCCACGCGGCCGTCGCGCGCGACGGCCGGGCAGGCGACGGTGCCGCTGGCCACGGTGCGCTGCACGCTCACCGGGCCGCCGGCGGCGGGGACGGCGGCGATGGTGCGCGCGCCGGCGGCGTCGGCGCGCACGAACAGAATCCGGTCGCCGTCCGGGTGCCAGGCGGGGTCGTAGTCCTCGGCGTCGGCCCGGTCGGTCAGGCGGGCCAGCCGTCCGGTGGCGACCTCCACCGTCCAGATGTCGTACGAGCTGCCGGTCACCGCGTCGCCGCCGCGCTCGGAGGAGAACGCGAGGAAACGGCCGTCGGGGGACCACGAGACGCCGCGGTCGTCCCACGGACCGGAGGTCAGCTGCCGCAGGTCCGACCCGTCGGGGGCCATCGTCCACAGGTGGAAGCCGCCGCCCTGGTAGGCGCAGAACGCGAGCGCCGAGCCGTCGGGCGACCACGCCGGGCGGGTCGGCTCCAGCCCGGGGGCGGTGAGCGCGCTCGCCTCGCCGCCGCCGCGCGCCAGCGCCCACAGGACGCCCTGGACCTCGATGACCAGGCGCTGCCCGTCGGGGGAGAGGGCGGCGCAGGCGTTGGTGCCCGCGGTGAACGCCAGCGTCCGCGACCGGCGGCCCTCCTCGGCGTCCCCCGCCGCGACGGCGGGCGGTGCGAGGGGCCCGAGCGCGGCCCCGGCGCCCGCGAGCGCGGCCGCCCCGATGAACCCACGCCGACTGACGTTCGACACGTTCTCTCCCTCGTCGCACCCGAACGGACGGAGCCCCGACGTTACCCGCCCGACTGTTGACGTATCGTCAAAATCTGTGTCACCGCAGACATTTAACGTCCCATGGCGGGGATAGCATGAAGAAATTTAGATGTAAAGGATAAAAAATTATGATGCTGCCCCTCCTTGAACGAGGAGGGGCAGCATCCAAAGGCGGACAAGCAGCACAAGAGAACACGGGGGAGACGGCGGTGCCCCCTTGGCACGCCAAGGGGGCACCGCAAGCAAAAGCATCACCTGGTCACTCCGGCAGGGCCGGGCGGCGTCTCCAGTGACGAGGTGGCGGTAACCGGCCTCTGCCCGGCAGGATCAGTGACCATGCGAATCCTGGTGATGGGTGGAACCTGGTTCCTGGGTCGGGCTGTGGTGGCGGATGCCCTGGCCCGAGGATGGAGCGTATCGACGTTCAACCGCGGCCTGTCGGGTGATGACATCCAGGGAGTGCACACCATCCACGGCGACCGCACGAATACTGATGATCTCAACCATCTTGCGGAGCAGGGACCCTGGGACGCTGTGGTGGACACCTCGGCGTCCGAACTTCCCCCGAGCACTGTCCTCAAGGGAGCTCGAACACTGGAGCCCGTCAGCGGCTCGTACGTCTACGTCTCCACAGTGAGTGTCTATGCCGGATGGCCCGATCTACCGCTGCGGGTCGGCGACGCGCTACTGGACGGGCCCCCTGACGCCGACAAGGACTACGGACGGAATCCAGAAGGCTGGAAGGGGCCGAACCTCCACTACGGCCGGCAGAAGGCCGGCTGCGAGCGCGCGGTGCTTGCGGCTTTCGGTGAGGCCCGGGCATGTTTCCTTCGGCCGGGTGTGATCCTCGGGCCGGGAGAGTACGTCGGTCGCCTTCCTTGGTGGCTGAGCCGTACGCAGCGAGGTGGCGCGATCCTGGCTCCCGCACCCAGCGGTCAACCGATTCAGCCGGTCGACGTACGCGACGTCGCGACGTTCGCACTGGACCGGGCCGCGGCAGCGACGGGCGGCACCTACAACGTGGCCCACCCGGACGCCATCACCTTTGCCGAGTTCCTCGAAACGTGCCGGAACGTGACCGGCGGCTCCGGTCACCCGGTGTGGGTGGAACCGGAGGTGCTGCTGGAAAACGGGGTGAAGGAGTGGACGGAGCTGCCGCTGTGGCGGACCAATGCCGGGGTCTGGGCGGTGGACGCCGGCAGCGCGGTGGAGGCCGGGCTGCGCTGCCGGCCCCTGCGGGAGACCATCGCGGACACGTGGGCGTGGTGGCAGGCTGACGGACGCCCCGTGGACCACCCGCGCTGGGCCGACCACGGGATCGACCTGGACAAGGAAGCGACGATCCTGGCTTCGCTGAGCTGATCAGCCTTCAACGGCAAGCGGTCCCGCGCCGAGCTGGTGCGGGGCCGATTGCCGGGCAAAGTCCTCGATCCTCTCACCCAACTCGACAGCGAGCGTGGCCTGCGCGTACTGGCCGTCGGTGAGCCCGCGTCGCACCCGCGTCGCACGGGCCAGAAGCCCGGTGGCACGTTGCTCTGCCGGCACCGTCCACATCGCTTCAAGAGCCTGCGCCGCGCCGTCGAGGTCACCTCGCAGAAGCCGAGCGGCGGCCAGGTCCGCACCAGCGCCACCCATCACGCGGGCTGAGCGGGCGGCTGAGCACCTCGCACGTGCGAGATCCAAGGCCTGAGCCGCGAATGCCTCGGCCCGGCCTCCGTCGCCGATGAGCAGACAGGTGGAGGCGTTCGACATCGCCGCACGCTCCACGGTGAACCCGAACTCGCCGCCCACATCGTCGTGAAGATCATCCCTGCGCCCACTTCCGTCCGCCACGGAAGCATCCAGAGCCCTCTGTGCGGAGACTGCATCTCCCAGGTGCCCGAAGGCGCGGGCCTCGATGGCCGCCAGCCTGCGCTGCGCCACGTCGCCCAGGCCGTTGAACCCCTGCGCTGCGCGCGCGAGCCGTGCGGCCTCGGCCGGCCGACCCGAGAAGTAGGCGATGTACGCAAGCGTGCCGCCGGCGAACGCCCGCAGCGGATCGAACCGGGCCGCTTCCCCGTACAGTGCGGCCGATCGCGAAAGCCGCCTCGCTCCATCGAGCGAACCGAGATCGAAGGCAGCGGTTGCCAGAAGCGCGCAGGCCTGCCCGGCAATGATCAGCAGCTCCTGCTGCTGGGCGGGGACCTGGGTGCGGTCGCGGTTGGCCTCGGCCAGCTCCCGCATCTCCTTCGCCTTCTGGAAGACGACATAGGTCGGTGTGGTGACGTAGCCGCGCGCCAACGTGGCCACGTCGTCGCGTAGCTGGTCAAGCGCGATGTCGGAAACGGACGCGGCCGCGGCTGCGCCGGCCTCGTTCTGGGCGTCCCGTGCAGTCATGTCGATCTCGTCTTCCAGGTTGAACGCGGGTGCGGGTAGATCCGAGGGAGGCGGATCGAACAACGTCGCAGCATCGATGCCGAGCATGTACTCCAAGACCCGGCAAGTGTCCGTTCCTGGCAGTGTCTTGACCCTGCCGGAGGTCCAGCGGCGGAACTGGGCCTCGGACACCGTGAGATTCCGGGCGCCATCGTCAAGGCATTCGGACGCCGCACGCCGGAAGTGCCGTTCGAAGTCGACGTATCGCCAGCGGCGTTGGTCCACCAGGATCTTGAGCAGTGTGTGAGTGGTCGCTCGCATCTCGGTTCCTTTGAACGCCCGGCGTCGGGCACCGGGCCAACTCCCTCACCCCAGAGGACCTTCCCAACATCACCCGACGCAACCCCATTCCGCCACGCGATACCCGGATGCCACCTTGGTGCCATGTCGGTCACCCGGAAGAGTGCCAGGTGATACCTGCCGCGTGATGGTGATGACATGCCGTTTGCGCCGACCCTTGGTCAGCAGCCAGGCGTTGGCCGAAGTTCACGGCTCACCTGTCGTGGCCGCATCCCCTCACGCTTAGCCGTTGCGCGTCCCGGCTTCACGCCTCCGCTGTCAACGGCCCGTCCATCCTGGGAGTTCATATGCCCAGCAGCACCGCCACGGGGCAGTGCTCGACCCTCATCCCTCAAGGGATCGGCGAGGCCCGGCGCTTCAAGGCCGTGGTCTACCTCTCCAAGACCGGTACCGCCTTTCCCGAACTGGAAATGCAGAGTTGTGAGGAGTACGCGCAGGAGTTCGGCTGGGGCATCGCCTTGACCGTGGTGGACGAGGAGGTGGAGAAGTCCCCGGACCGACGGCGGATGCTCCAGGCCGCCTTGCAGAAGATCACGGACGGGGAGGCCGACGCGATCCTGGTGCCGAGCAAGGCGGCCATTTCGCCCATCGAGGGTGAGTACAACGAGTTCGCCGCACGAGTCGAGAAGGCCGCAGGGTTCGTTCAGGTGGCAGCCCGACGATGACCGGCCGGTACACGATCATCCCCGCCGACACCCTCAACGGGGCCTCGTACCCGGTTTGGGTCGTTCGCGACCACAAGACCGGCACGCTGGTGAAGGCGCTGCCGCCGGCCGACTCGCCGCTGCGCTTCTACTCGTACCACCGCGCCCGTACATGGGTGGCGCGGAACGAACGGTCCTGCCCGGACATGGAGCACGCGTGATGTCCGCGGTCCTTCCTCCGTGTCGCTACGAGATCCGCCTGATCGACTCGCGCAGTCCGCACTTCCTCCTGCTGGAGTGCTGGGGGATCTGGGACCGCGAACAGCACCAGTACGTGCGTGTACCGGGCTCCTCGGAGCGGATCAGGCGCTTCTACACCATGTCGGCTGCTGAGGCATGCCTGCGCAACTCCCTTACCAGTCAGTGAACAACGGAGGAGATCACGTTGCACGACCTCGTCGCGAGTCCGTTCCTCGACAACTTCGTTGTGCTGCTGCCGGGCCGGCTGGAGGGCATCCGGCTGCCCGAACGACGGTTCCGGGAGCTGGAGCGCGCCCGTGACTCCGGGGCCGGTCTGCCGTTCTGGCTCGCGGACGCCGCCCGCGCCCGCTGGGGCATCAAGCCGACGATCCGACCGGCCGGCGAAGCCGTGCTGATCCGCGACGCCCCGGTGTACGGGCACAGCCGCGGGAGCTGGGAGATCAACCTCGGCTGCGACCTCGACTGCCAGCACTGCTACCTCGGGGAGAAGCGGTTCGCGGGCCTGGACGACAAGGGCAAGCGCCGCCTGCTGCTGACTCTGCGGGACGCCGGGATCCTGTGGCTCCAGATCACCGGAGGCGAGGCGCTGATCGACCCGCATTTCGCCGCCTCCAGCCGGCTCGCGCACGACCTGGGAATGATGATCGAGGTACTGACGAACGGTACGCGGCTGTCGAACCCCGCCACCCTGGAAGCGCTTGCCGCATGCAGGCCGTACAGGGTCACCGTCTCCCTCTACGGGGCCACCGTGGAGACGTACGACTCGTTCACCCGGCGCCGGGGCGCCTTCAAGCGGGTCACGCGCGGCCTGGCTGCCGGGATCGAGGCCGGCCTGCCACTGAAGCTGACGCTGATCGTCACCGCGCAGAACGCGCACGAGCACGACCGAATGCGCGGACTGGCAGCCGAACTCGGGCTCCCCTATGAGGAGTACACCCACATGTCGCCGACGATCTACGGCGGCGCCGAATCGCTGGCGTCCCAATCGCCCGCTCACCTGAAGCCGCTCGAACGGTTCACAGGATGCAACGCGGGACACACGTTCCTGCACGTCGACCCGCACGGACGGGCTTCGATCTGCAAGGTCGGCCGCGATGAGCAGATCGACCTCCTGGCCGAGGGAGTCCAGGGCCTCGCCCGGCTCGGCGGAATCGCCGACCGCCTCATGCTTCGCACCGGTGGGTGCTCCGGCTGCCTGCTCTCCGGCAACTGCTCGGTTTGCCGGCCGCTGGCCAAGCGCTACCAGGAAGCGAAGGCACCACTGAACACCTACTGCCGGCACGGACAGAAAGGAAGTGCAGCATGACCGCTGTCGTGGTCGAGATGACCGCCACCCGGTCCAACAGCGAGGAGGAGCTGGAGTTCATCGACGACATGGAGGTCCACGGGGCCGAGGCCCTCCCCGGGTGCGGCGACGACAACCCGTACAACTGAATCACCCGTGAGGCCCGGCGTGTTGCCGGGCCTCACGGCCTTTTCTGGGAGCCTGTACCCATGCCGACCACCCGCATCCACTGGGGCGACCTACCCGCCGCTGTTCACAAGGCTGTTGAGATCGAACTGGGAACCCCGGTCCTCTCCGCCGTAACCGTCGGATCCGGCCGGAACTCCGAGATTGCCGTCAAACTCACCACCGCCGAGGGCAACGCCTTCGTCAAGGGAATGCAGCAGAGCCACCGGTGGGCGTGGACGCAGCGGCGAGAGGTGGCGATCAGCCCGTTCCTCGAAGGCCTAGCCCCCAAGCTGCTGTGGCACCTGGAGGCCCACGGTTGGAGCCTCATCGCCTTCGAACACGTCAAGGCCCCCCATGCCGACTACCGGGCGGCCGGAGACTTGGAACTGATGGTCGACTCCCTCAGCCGGCTCGTCTCTACCCCATGCCCTCCGATCGAGCTCCGTCGTGCCGAACAGCGATGGGCCGCCTTCGTGGACGACCCCGAAATGCTGTCCCGATTCGCCGGCGCCTCCCTGCTGCACACCGACCTGAACAACGAGAACGTCCTGATCCGAGGAGACCGCGCGCTCCTGGTCGACTGGGCGTGGGCCACATGCGGAGCACCGTGGATCGACCCGGCTCTCTGGGTGATCTGGCTGATCGCCGCAGGCGGCCACAGCCCGGCCGAGGCAGAGGCGTGGGCCGCCAGGGTCCCGGGATGGACGACCGTCGATCCGAAAGTGCTGGACGTCTTCGCGCAGGCGCAGTCCCGCATGTGGGCCGACATCGCCGGAGACGATCCGGACTCGTGGACCGCCGGGCTGAATCAGGCGGCTCGGCAGTGGGCCTGCTACCGGAAACGTCACTGATGCTCGCGAAGCCGGCACCCGCCCGGGCCCTGGCCGACCGGCTCATGGTCGTCCCGCCGAAGGACCTGAACCCACAGGCCCCGGCCACCGGCCGCTACAGCAGTGCCATCGCCACGGTGGCGGGCGAGAACCGGGTCTCCCACCCCGACCTGGCGGTGGCCCTGCTCGACCAGACCGACGCGCCCACCCACCACCGTGTGCAGTGGGCCGTCTCCCACCGCCCCACCCGGCACGGCGCCCCGGGCGGATCGGTCAGTCGATCTCGACGTGGTTGATCGTGCAGTCCGGCAGGTCCCCGCCGTCGTCCCGGCCGAAGCGGTGGGAGCCGGTCTGGCCGTGGCACTCGTAGTCGAACAGGCCCGAGTTGTGGCCCGACTGCCAGTGCCGCACCCCGTACGCCTTCGCGTACGACTCGCCGGAGTTGGCCCAGCACGTCCACTTGCCGGCCCCGTCGCGGGCGGCGAAGAGCTGGGCCGGGCCGTCGCACGGCCAGGCGTCCGTCCGCACGGAGGCCGGCCGGGCGGCGGCCGGCGCCGCCAGGGCGACCAGCGGGGCCGCGCCCGCGACGGCCAGGGCGACGGCGGCGTGCAGGATCCTGCGCATGAGTGGTTCTCCTCGCGTTCCCGGGTGCTGGGGTGCGGGCCCCCCCCGGCCCCGACCCCCCCCCCGCCCCCCCACCCGAGCACGCACTCCTGCGACGCCGGCGGCGGGCTCTTGTCCCTGACGGCGCCCGGCGCGCCCCGCGCCCGCAGCCGCCGGCCGGCGGCGGAGG